>JAPKZJ010000076.1 GCA_026393855.1 Candidatus Aminicenantes bacterium | reverse complement strand
TGGGGCAACATCGGAGTTGGCGGCGATGGCGCCGCTGGGGAAGCTCTTCTCGTTCACATACGGCGAGCGGCCGTCATCTGACTTTCTCGCTCAATGGAAACAGACGTCGGTTTCGAGCACCGGCCAGGACGGGCGAACGATACTCACGAAAACGTTTACTGATCCAGCCACGGGGCTCCAGGTGCGGGCCGAGGGCGTCGTCTTCCCCGATTTTCCGGCGGTCGAGTGGGTGATGCACTTCAAGAACACGGGGACTACGGACTCGCCGATTCTGGAGAACGTCCTGCCGCTGGATTCGGAGATTTCGGTTTCCGGGCGGCCGGGCGTGCCCGTTTTGCATTATGCCAAGGGCGCTCTGTGTTCTATCGACGACTTCGCCCCGGTCGAGAAGACATTCGAGCCGGGCGCCGCGCTGCACTTGCAGCCGGGCGGCGGACGCTCGTCGAGCGAGGTGATGCCATTCTTCAATCTCGATCTGGGTGGCGAGGGGATGATCCTCGGCGTCGGCTGGACAGGCGAATGGGCGGCCACGTTCACCCGCGACGGCGGCGATCGGATGCGGATCGAGTCGGGCCTGGCCGAGACGCATCTCAAGCTTCACCCCGGCGAGGAGATCCGCACGCCGCGCATGCTGGCCATGTTCTGGCAGGGCGAGGCGGTGCGGGGCAACAACCTGCTGCGGCGGTTCCTGCTGGCCCATCTTCGGGCCCAACAGGGCGGCAAGCCGATCGTCCTGCCGGTGCTTCTGGCCGGATGGGGCGGCAGTCCCGCAACCGATCATCTGAAGGCGATCGAGCGGATCGAGAAGCGGCAGCTCCCGATCGACCTGTATTGGATCGACGCCGAGTGGTTCGGCGGGGCGCCGTGGTGGAAGAATCCCGGCAATTGGGCCGTGCGCAAGGACCTCTACCCGCAGGGATTAAAGGCCATCAGCGGGCCGTTGCACCAGGCGGGGAAGAAGTTTTTGCTATGGCTCGAGCCGCAGCGGGTCTGCCGGGGCACGGAGTGGGCCGGCTTTTTAAGCAAGCCCGGCTGGCTGCTCGAGCTCAAGGGCGGGACGTCTGAATACAAGCAGCACAACATGGACTGGAAGGCGCCGCACGAGGACCCGCGCTGGGTGCTGTGGGAAAGCCGGCGCAGCCAGATCGCCGAGAACGACATGCTCTGGAACATGGGTAATCCGGAGGCCCGGAAGTTCCTGACCGACTGGCTCTCGGACCGGATCGACGAGTTCGGGCTGGATTGGTACCGGGAGGATTTCAACATCTCGCCTTACGAATACTGGCAGGAGGCCGACACGCCCGACCGCGTGGGGATGACCGAGATCCGCTGGATCGAGGGGCTCTACGCCATGTGGGACGAGTTGCTGGCGAGGCATCCCGGGCTGGCCATCGACAACTGCTCGAGCGGCGGGCGGCGGATCGACCTGGAAACCATCGGGCGGGCCACGGCCCTGTGGCGGACCGACTGGCCGCAGGACGCCATCCATCGCCAGTGCCACACCTTCGGGCTGCTGTCGTGGGTGCCGCTCAACATGTCCGACGGCGCCGTGATGGCGAAGGGCAGCGAGTACGAATGGCGCAGCGCCATGACCGCTGGGCTGAACGTCAAGCTGCCGGAGAAGGACGACGACGAGACGGCGGCCGCGGCCAAGGCGCAGATCGCGCAGTATTTGGGCATCCGGAAGTATTTCTACGGCGATTATTATCCCCTGACGAAATACTCCCAGGCCAAGGACGCCTGGCTGGCCTATCAGTTGGATCTGCCGGAGAGCGGCGAAGGCTTGCTGGTCGTGCTGAAGCGGCCCGAGAGCAAAGAGGGCAAGATCACGCTGCGGCTCAAAGGGCTGGAGGGCGGGGCGAGCTACGAAGTCGCGAATCTGGATACGGGCAAGATCGAGGCGATCGCCGGCGGCCAATTGATGGCCGAGGGATTCGAGGTTGCGCTGGCCAAGCAGCCCGATTCGGCGCTGATACGGTATCGCAGGGCCGCGAAATAGCCGCTCGCTACGATATCAAACGATAGCCCTTTTCCTTGAACAAGCGCAGGCAGGCATCCACCACTTCGGGATCATAGAAAACCGCTTTGTTCTTGGTGATCTCTTCCAAGGCAAAATCGATCCCTACGGACGGTCGATAAGGGCGGTTGGACGCCATGGCCTCGACCACGTCGGCGACCGCTATAACCCGCGACTCGATGAGAATTTCGTCTCGGGTCAGCCCCTCCGGGTATCCGGATCCGTCGATGCGCTCATGATGCTCCAGGACCATTCTCGCTATAGGCCATGGAAATTCGACGTCTTTCAAAATCTCATAACCTGATCCGACGTGCGTTTTGATGAGGCTGAATTCGGCCGCCGACAATTTCCGGGGCGAGCTTAGAATCTCGGTCGGAACGGAGATCTTGCCGATGTCGTGGATGACCGCAGCCATACGGATCCCCTCGATCTGATCGCCGGACAGGCCCATTTCTACGGCTATGCTTCCGGCCAGATCCGCCACCCGGCGCTGATGGCCGGCGGTGTAGGGGTCTTTCGTCTCGACGGTCACGGCAATGGCATGGACGGTGGCATGCAAGGACTTCCTCAGACGCTCCGAGCTCTTCATTCGATCCGTGATATCGCTGACTAAAGCGACGAAATAATCCACCGTCCCATCCTGTTTTCGGACGCAGCCCGCCGCCAGGCTGGTCCAGAGAACCTCTCCGCTCTTGCGGATAAAGCGCTTATCGATCATATAGCTTTCGATTTCTCCGGCTAAAACGCGATTGAATTGATCGACGTCGACCGCAAGATCCTCGGGATGCGTCAAGTCGGACCAGGCCATTTCGTTGAGCTCCGGCCGAGAATAGCCCAACATGGCCGTCAGGCGGTCATTGACCTCGATCCAGCCTTTTTCCGGAGAGGTGATGGCGATGCCGATCAGGGGCAATTCGAAGTAGCTGCGGAAGCGGGCCTCGCTTTGCCGCAATTGATCCTCGGCCCGTTTGCGGTCCGAAACGTCGCGGGCCACGGCGATCATGCCGACGATCTTGCCTTCATGTCTGACGGGCGAACCGCTGACTTCACCGATTTTTACGGCTCCGTCTTTGGCGACGAACTCATAAATCGCCCCGGCGACCGTTTCGCCGTTCAAGATCAGCCCTATTTCGAGGATGGCCTTGGCAAAGCTTTCCGGGGTGAATACGTTTTTCAAATCGGCAACTTGCCGACCGATGAAATCCTGCGGTTGGAATCCCAACATTTTCTCGACGCTTGGAGAAATGCTTTGCACGACAAGATCGGTATCGATCATATAGATGACATCCGAGACGTTCTCGAAGCTCAGTCGATATCTCTCCGCCAACGTCTCGAATTGCCGCTTGGCGATCTCCAGATCCAGCATTTTCTTTTCGAGCTTGTTGAAGAGCACTTCGTTGTAGCTTCTGAAGAACTCCAGTTCTTCGCCCAAGGGCTTGATCGCGGGAGGTTCGACCGCCGGATCGGCGCACAGGACTTCCTGCAGGGCGCGGAGCAAGACTCCCGGTTCCTGAGGCTTAAGGAGGAACCGGTCCGCCCCCAGACTCAAGGCGAATCTTTCGTCTTTTTGCTCCGTGAAGCTCGCCGTATAGAATACGAACGGGATGCGTTTCAGCCGCTCGTCGGATTTGCATCGCCGGCACAGGGCGTAGCCGTCCATGACCGGCATTAAAATGTCCGAAACGATCAAATCGGGAGGATGAGCGCCGGCCTTTTCCAAGGCTTCCCGGCCGTTGGCCGCGGCAACGACGTCAAAGCCGTTTTTTTCCAATAGAATCTTCAGGATATAGGTATTCATGACGACGTCATCGACGATTAAAACCGTTTTTTTCATCGTCCCCCTCGCGTCGGCTTGGCTATGAAGAGGCGGTTCCCGACCCGCTTTTCTGCTTATGGTTTATTCTGTCAGCAAGCTATCCGGAATGCAAGTCCGCAAAAAAGCGCCCCGCCCGGAGGTCCGAGCAGGGCGCTTGGGGGTAGGCTGCGCTTCAGCTTCGCAACAGAAACGGATCAGACCGCGGGGCTACTTCTTGGGCGCCGCGGTCATTTTCTCCTGCAGGTTGGACTGCAGCGTCTCGCGCTGCTTGGCCGTCTGGAGGTAGATCTGGAGGTCGATGATATCGGCGCTCAGGGCCGTCGCCACGTAGTTGATGGCCTTGGAACCCTTGCCGCTGATGGCGCGAAAATCGTCGTGACCGAGCATGGCCTGGACGTATCCCCCGAGGAAGTCGTTGATGACGGGGACTAGGATACCGGCCGGGTCGGGCAACATGACCAGCTTGGTCACGGCCAGCAGACGGTTGAAACGGTTGAAGAAGAGGCCATCGATCTCGTTGGCCTCGCGGGCCTTCTTGGCCGCCAGCATCATCTCCTGCAGGCGCTGGTCGAAAGTGTCGCGGTCCCCGGGCGGGGCTTGAGTGGTCATTACGCGTAAATTGATGATGTACAGGTCGAGAAGGGCGCTGCCCGACTTCGAGGACACGTTGGCGACGTTCTTCTGGTCGTTCGGACCCGAGTCGGAGACTTGGCTGAGCTTGGCCTGGGCGTCGAATTCCTTGACGGCCTGCTGGCCCCATGAGGCCGCGGCCAGCAGCAGGACGAGACATGGAATCAATGCTCTTTTCATGGGTTCATACCTCCCCGGATTTGGATTTTAACAATGTTAGCGCGCGCTCGATGGGCTGTTCCTTGGTCAGGATTTCTATCTTTTCTTCGAGAGTGTAGCGAGGGATGAGGACGGGAATGGACGGGACGGTAATCGCGGCGTCCGCTTCGGCCTGCGCGGCCGCGGCGGAGAGAGGGGCGAAAAGCGGCGAGTTGGACGGGGCCGCGGAAACCGGGATGTGCGTCAGGTCCAGGGGGGCCAGATTGAGCGATTGGATCCCGGGAAGCGTCTCGAGGGTCGAGGCGAGGATCGTGGGATCCGGCGCGGGGCGGTGGTTGGAGAAGAGGACGGCTATCCCGATGACGGCAGCTGCGAGGGCGAGGCCGTAAACGGGCGCCCAGCGGAGGAGGGCGGACTTTCGGGGTCGGCGCGTCCCATGACTATGCTCCTCTGCGCGCATCGCCGCTCGCAACTTCCCCTTAAAGTCCCCTGCCCTGAATTGTGCTAATCCGGACTCGATCTCGCTTTGGATGAGCCCCTGAACGTCTTCGGGAAGCTCGGAAATCGCAGTCCGAGTTTCAGTCTTTTTCACGGATTTTCTCCCTCGCGGCTTCGGCCACGGCCTTGCGGGCCCGGTTGAGCCGCGACATCACGGTGCCTATCTTGATCTTCAGCGTCCGGGCGATCTCTTCATAGGACAATCCGCCGTATTCGCGCAGGACGAAGACTTCGCGCCGGCGGCGGGGCAAACGGGCGGCCGCGGCTTTAATCCGCCGTAAATCGGCGCCGGAATCGACGGGCGGATCGGGCCGGGCCATATCCATCGCCGGCCGCGGCAGGCTGTTGAGCGAGATGGTCGGCCGGCGCCTGTCGCGGCGGATGCGGTCGAGGCAGGTCGTGCGGGCGATCCGCAGGAGCCAGATCTTGGACCCGTAGGGGTTGCGCAGCGCGTCCCGGCGGGCGAAGGCCTTGAGAAAGACGTCTTGGGTCAGATCCTCGGCGTCGGCCGGGTTGCGCGAAAAGCCGAGACAGACCCGGAAGACATCCTCCCGGCAGGCGACGAGCCGGTCGAAGAGTCCGTCGCCCGGCTCGGTCAAGCGGCTGTCTCCTTCATGGCATATAGAAGACGCTGCGGGAGATGGAATATTCCATTTTCAGGAGAACCCAAGGTCCCCACGCTAAGGCTCGGGACGACGATAAGAACAATCGCCTCGCGCACGCTTGCGATGACAGTCTAGGGCACAGCTTCGGATTTCTTTTTCAGAAGCTTTTTCAGGAATTTTAGATCTTCACGGTCCTTGATGCGGCCGGCGGCCTTTTTCATTCGGATCATGTCCTCAAGAGAGGGGAAATACACCTCGGTCTTTCCGATTTTGCTCGTGATTCTATTTTCCCAGACTTCTCCAAAGACAATGCCTTTGACGAAAGGATGGATATCGGTTTCAAGAAGGTATTGGCGAATCAGGATTTTGTGAGTCAAGAAATCGTTCTCACTGAAATCCGACAAGCCATATCCGAATTCACGCAAGGCTTTCATGACCCTGCGGATATTAGGCCGGGTCGACTTCACGAACAGGTCGATATCCAAAGTCGCGCGGGCATACCCATAGGCGGGAAACGCCGTCGCGCCGATAACGACGTAAACGGCGCTATTTTCGTTTAGTAATCGAAGCAGCCGTTCCATGGCCATGGCGATGAAGCATTGCGCGCATTTCTCGGCTCTTCCGTCTCATGAGGAGGAATCTTTGTCGGAAAGTCAAAGAAGACAAATAGGCCAACTCAAACTCGATCTCGCGAGCCTCATCTTCCGTCTTTAAGAGTAGGATTCCGCCCCGTTCTTTACCGCGATCCATATATATATTATACCATGACGAGAGAGGTTGCCGCGTACGTATTCCGGGAGCACGAGGGATCCCTCGCCACGCTCGGGATGACATATGGTAGAGCTAAAATAGAACCTCTATCTTCATGGCGCCGGATGGGGCGGCGATCTCGAGCGTCTCCCCTTTAAACGTTGAGATGGGTTTGCCGTCGACCGTGACGCCCTTGATCGCCTCGCCGTGGGGATGGCGGAGGCGCAGAACGATCTTCTTGGGGGCCAAGCGCGCCGGCACGCTCAAGGTCACCACGATCTTCTTCTTATCGATCTGCGAATCGACCGAATAAGACACCGCTCCGAATCGGGTCGGGGCGTTCTTAATCTCGATCGTCTTCCCCGCGTCCAGCCAATCCCGGGGGACGGCCGGCAGGATCTGCAGCTCGTCGCCCTCGTCCCGCAGCAGCATCATCCGCAGCAGGCGGAGCTGCTCGGTGCAGGAATAGAGATGCGGCAGGGTCGGCTCGTTGGCCCCGGTGAAGAGATGCGTGACTTCGACACCGGAATAGGTCTGGCGCGACATGCCGTAGGCCAGCGAGCCGTAGAACCCGAGCAGGACGGGCTTGACGTTGCCGAGCTTGAGGCAGTCCAGCCAGTATCCGTAAGTGTAGGCGTGGTCCACACCGCCGTCGAACTCGGACATGCCCAGCCGCAGTCCGCCCTTCTCCTCCATGAACCGCATCACCATGGCCGCACGCGGATCGGCGGCGGGGAGAAATTCGCTCTCCAGCATGCAGCTTGCAATCAGGCCGTAATAGCCGCCGCCGCGATAGTTTGTGCTCTTGAGCAACCGGTGGGTATCCGGTTCGACGGGGAGGATCTTGCGGCCGTCGCGCACGATGACGGCGGCGTCCATGGAGGCGAGAATATCGGCTCGGTAAGCCGCGGCTTCTTTGGCGATGCGATCGGACTCGGCCTTGAGACCCGCGGCGGCCAGGGCCTTGGCCGTCTTCTCCAAGCCCACTGCGCAATAGGTGTCGCCGAAGTAGTCGAAGGACGGCGTCTGGAAATCGCAATAAGGGCTGAACTTGATCAGCCCGTAAGTTACGGCTTTGGGAGCGCCGGCGGGGGGGATCGATTCGCGGCGCTTGCGGATGATCCAGTCGGCCATCCGGATCATGTTGGGCGCGACGCGGCGGAGCCAGGCGGCGTCGCGGGTCATCTCGTAGTGCTCCCATAGGGCGAAGAGCAGCGTGCCCGGATCGGGGGTGCCGAAGTGCGAGGTAAAGAGCCCGTCGGGGGCCTGGAAGGTGAGCAGCGAATCGAGGACGGCGCGGGCCTCGTCGGGGCGGCCCCAGAGGTCGAGGGCGTGGGGGTAGAGGGCGGCGCTGTAGCCGAAAACTTCCTCGTAGAAGCCGGCGCCGTCGTGCGGCTCGAGGACGTCGTTGCGCTTGTCGACGTCGAGCGAGGCATAGGCCAGCCAGGCGCGATAGGCGTCGTTGACGCGCGGCTCGGGGACGTTGATTTGCAGGCCGGAGGCGAGATCCTTGGACCAGAAGTCGACGACCTGGCCATAGGCGCGGGCATAGTCGGGAGCGGTGGGCTCCTGATATTTGACGGTTCGAACGGCCCAGGGGATTTTGAGCCGGATCTTATGCGAGGCGCCGGCGGCCAGCGAGAGAGTCCACTCGCGCGGCGGATTGGCGGCGAACGCAGGCTCGAACCGGAATCGGACTTTGGTGTTGACGGTTTGGGCGCCGGCGTTGCGGGCATCCAGCTCGACATAGGCCCAGAGGTCTGCGTCGGGGCTCAAGCCCTCGCTGTAGCCGAAGACGGTTTCGATATAGCTGATGCCGCCGGAATCGAAGCGAACCTGGACGACGGGCAGAAAGCCCTTGAGGAGCGACTTGGAGCAGCCGGCGGGCGCCGCGCCGAAGCGGACGAACGGAGTCCCCATCTCGAAGAAGGCGACGGGGCTGCCCGCCACGTCCACGTCGTCCGAGAGCTCGAGGGTGCCGTCGGGGGCGACGCCGATATCGTGGAGGTGGTGTTTCACGCCGACGGCCTCGCGCGACTTTTTCATCCCGGGCATGAGGCCGGCCAGAATTTCGAAGCTCGGATCGACCTTGCGGGCCAGGATCTGATCGCCCATGATGTCCCGATCGGCCGCTTGGAGCTCCTTGATGCGCTCGGGTGCGAGGGGTTGGGGGGCTTTGGCGGGGGAAAGAGATTGTTTTTCTGTCGTCCCGAGCCGGCGCCTCGCCGTCCTCGACACGATATCGCTTCGAATTTCGTCGCGAGGACCCGGCGTGGGGACCTTTTCATTCAGCGAGGAGAGCGGCATCGCTCCCGCCAGCGTCACCAGCACGGCCCCGGTGATTATTGAAAATCGAGCCTTCTTTTTGGGCACGACATCCCTCCATTAATTCCCGCGCCAGGTGTATTCATAGTATTGCGCGCCGGCAACGCTGCAGGTCGATTCGATGGTCATGGCCAGCGACTCGACTTGGACGCCGCGGCCGGCGTGCCCGGTGGAGATGATCAGGTAGAATTTGCCGCCCGCCGCGGCCTCGGGGACGCGGCCCGACCAGGGGCCCTCGGCCTTGCCGGCTCCGGTCAGGAACTTGCCGCCCTCGAGGGTACAATCGAAGATGAATTCTTTGCCGTCCCGAACGACGCTTTGCGCCATCGTCGCATGGGAGAACATCGGACCCGAATCTCCCTGCGTCCCGGCCCAATCCATGGACGGCGGGATCATGACGACGCCGAATCCCATTCCCCGCGTCGCTTTGCTCGGCCGGCCGAAGAAGACCAGCGTATAGGCCCTGGTGAAAACGCCTCCGGCTCGCTCGACTTTAAGATCGAGCTTCAGCAGATCGCCCGGGGTCAACTGCTTGGGCGGGATGGTCCACTCGTGGAGGGAGGTGCCGAGCGAGCTCATCACCTTCGCCGTATAGCCGATGAATTCGACTTTGCCTTGGATGTCGGGGACCCAGGTGGCGCGGTGGAAGCGCCAAAAACCGGTCTGGACCCAAGCCCCTTGGGCCGGTTTGGCGGGCGGCGCCTTGACGATGTCGGTGGCCCGCAGCGAGCCGTCCCCGATGATTTCGAAGGAGCCCCAACCTGAAACCGCGCCGTGTTTTAAAGCCCAGGCCTTGGCCTCCTCCACGGTCCGGAATCGGCCGGTTTCATCAGGCTTCATAAAGGCCTGCCAGAAGACGGACATGGATCGGTCGATGACGCTGCCGAAGATCTTGCCCTTCCAGCCCAGGTAGACCTTGCCCTTAGTGCCTGGTTTGATGCCCATGCCGGTGGCGATGTTGCTGGCCTCGTTTTCCAGGGTCGAGCAGCCGGCCACCATCACGAACGAGGGTCCCGGCTTGCCGCTTTCGCGGATGGCGCGCGAGATGTCGGAGGGCAGGACGGACTCGTCGCTCCCGACGACAAGCGCCTCCACCTTGTCGAACACGCGGCTGTGGCAGCTGACATAGACGACGTCGCTCTCGGCGAAGGTGCGCAGGAAGTCCTGCTTGTTTTCGCCCTCGATATGGGCGGTCACGGTCTGGCCTTTGAAAACTCCGGCCTTGAGATTGTCGACGACATTCTTGTTGTTAAAGTCGCTGACGGCGTTCTTGCCTTTGGCCAGAAAGACTTTCAGGCCGGTGGGCGGGACGGGAGGCTTGGCTTGGGGCGCTTGGGACCAAGCGGTCCGGGCGACGGCCGGGGAGGAATGCAGGCCTGGAATAAGCGTCGCGGTCAGAACGATGGCTGTAAGCGCGAGCAAGCTGACGATGCGGATAGTTTTGCCCAACATTGGATTCCTCCCTGACGGATGGATGCAACTCGAGGATATGATTTGATTAATACAAACCCGCTCAAGTTACAAGGGCAAGGCCCGAGATATTCGGCGCCGCGCTTGACAACAGAATGGGCCCGGCCTACTATACACATATAGTTACACATATGGGAGAGCGGCCATGAAGCGCACCAATATCATGCTCGACGACGACCAGCATCGTTCCCTCAAAGCCTACGCCCAGAAAGAAAAACGAACGATCGGCGGACTGGTCCGGGAAGCTATCGATACGACCTACGGAGCCAAAAACAGGCTTGAGCAACGGAAAGAGATCGCGCTGAATGCCTACCGCGAAGGATTGATCAGCCTCGGCAAGCTGGCCGAAGTCATCGGCCTCGATCCGGTATCGGCAAGGCTCTATCTGCGGGAACGCGGGATCCCCCAGCGAGTCCAGGACATCGAAGATATCCGCCGGGATGCAGAGAATGCCTGAGATATTATTCGATACCCGTGTCTTATCGAATTTCGCCCACGCTGACATCATGGCGATCCTTGAACGGATGTATAGCGGAATCGCTCATATGAGCGGATTTGTCGCCGCCGAGATCATGCGGGGGATCCAGCTCGGGCATGACCCGTTGCATCGTGTCGAAACGGCCGTCCGGGCCGGCTGGATGAATGTGATGAACATCGAAACGGATTTGGAAAAAGCTCAATTCGAATCGCTTTCGATCTCTCTTGGCCTGGGCGAAGCATCGTCTATCGCATTGGCTGCGAATCGAGATTGGGTCTTTGCCTCCGACGATAGGCCGGCGAGGATCGCGGCCGGGTCGCGCGACGTGAAGCTGACCGGAACGATCGGGATCCTGGCCAAAGCGATTATCGAAAAAATACTGACCAGGGAAAAAGCCGATGAAATTCTAGCTTTAATGATCAAGCGCGGCTTTTATGCCCCCGTCAAATCCATGAAATCGCTGGTGGATTAGAAAGGAAACGAATATGCCGTTCGACGAAGCCCAAGCCAAGCAGATGGACGAAGCAGCCGAGAAGGCCTACGAGGAGATCAAGGCGAATTTGGATGCCTGGTCGGCCAAGGATTTAGTGAAATGGTGGGCCGGGTGGTACCTCAAGGCCGGGCACAAGCGCCTGGGGCGGGCCCTGGTCGCGCTGTCGAAGAGCGACGATTTCTAGGGATTGCCGCGCCGGTAAGAGAGGTCCCCACGTCAACTGTCATTGCGAGCCTTTGGCGAAGCAATCTCTCCGGCGCTTTACTCGGCGCGGGCAGGCGGATAGTATATTTTCCGCGAACCACCCGCCGTGGAAGGAGATCCCGATCATGAGTCCGAAGAAAGCCCTCACCTTGGCCCTCGCGATATTCATCGTCTTCGCCCTAACCTGGACGGCCGCCTGCCGCGACGATAAATCCGACGATGCCGGGACCGGCGGCTTCCTCGGCGATCTGGCCAAGCCGCAGACCGGCCGCTCGATGCGGGCCACCTCGGCCATGCGCGTCGGCGAGCTGCGCCGCGGCCCCGACGGCGACCGCAACACGGGGCCGCGCAAGTACGATCCCAAGGCCGATTTCCGCGGCGACAACGACATCAAGAGCAACTGGGACAATTTCAACGTGCCGCCGGGCGCAACCCATGTCCTCCTCGACGAAGCCGGCCCGGGCGTCATCACCCACATCTGGATCACCTTTCTCGGCCCCGAGCCGCAGGACTGGGCCCGCAAGGGCTCGGCCAACCACCAGGAGCTGATGCTCCGGATTTACTGGGACGGCCGGGAGCGCCCCGCCGTCGAGGCCCCGCTGGGCGATTTCTTCGCCAACTCCTTCGGCGAGCGCCGCGAGGTCATCAGCCTGCCGGTCGTCGTCGAGGGCGGCGACTCTTACAACGCCTTCTGGCGGATGCCGTTCCGCAAGTCGGCCCGGATCGAGATCGAAAACCAGAGCGACAAGCCCTTGAGCCTGCTTTACTACAACATCGACTGGATCAAGCTGGAGGATATGCCGAAGGACACGCCGTATTTCCACGCCCAGTACCGGCAGGAATATCCCGTCAAGAAGGGCGAGGATTATGTCCTTCTTGAAACAAGCGGCAAGGGCCACTATGTCGGCACGGTTCTGGCGGCGCGGTTCCGCAGCCCGGCCTGGTACGGCGAGGGGGACGAAAAGATCTCGATCGACGGCGAGGCCAAGCCCTCGATCTGGGGCACGGGAACAGAAGACTACTTCCTCTCGGCCTGGGGCCTGCAGGCGGCCAGCACGCCCTACTTCGGCGTCCCCTACTACGATCAGCGCGAGATCGGGGGACACACCAGCGCCTACCGCTGGCACATCGCCGATCCCGTCGTCTTCAATACGGGCATCAAGGTGGCGATCGAGCACTGGGGCTGGATGTCGCAGGACGAGAACCCCGAGTACAAATCCAACAGCTGGAACGAACGGGAAGACGATTACTCCAGCGTCGCCTTCTGGTATCAAACGGGCGAGCCGACCTTCACTGCGCGCGCCCCGGGAGCGGCCGAACGAAAGCTGCCGTCGTTAGACCGGACGGCCGTACGGGCCGCCGATATCGCGGCGAAGATTCGTTCGGGCGC
>JAPKZJ010000075.1 GCA_026393855.1 Candidatus Aminicenantes bacterium | reverse complement strand
AGGTAGATCTCGTTGCCGGGCGAGATGCGCCAGCGCAGGCGCGAGCTCCAGCCGAGCTGGCGGGAGATGTCGTCGTACTGGATGTAGTTCATCAGCCCCAGGTCGGGCGAGAGGAAGACGTCGGCCTTGAGCTGGTAGACGTTCTCGTCGAAATTGCCCTGCGGCAGGCGTCCGCGGACCATGTCGGTGTCGAAGGACAGGCTGGCGAAGCCGTCGAGCTTGACGCTGACGCCCAGGCGGATGTCGTCGTAATGGCCGGAGTAGAACTGGCCGAAGGTCCAGGTGCCGGTGAAGGACACGGGCCGGTGAGCGGCCGTGGTGGCGCCCAGGCTGAAGCTGGTGAAGTCGTAGCCGCCGGAGGGCAGGACGACCCCCTTGGCCACCTCGAAGTTGTACGGCAGGACGTCCCGGGTCGAGTTGATGTTGAAGCTGATCATCTCGCCGCTCTCGGTCCGGAAGCTCATGGGCGACAGGCTCAACCGGCGCGTCTCCAGAACGCTGCTGAGATCCCAGTAATAGTCGGCGCTGGCGCTGAAGTAGAACTGGCGGACCCAGGCGTCGAGGAAGCCGCCGGTCGGACGCGGCTGGAAGGAGACCATGGCGAAGGCCGTCTGGATGGCCGGGCGCATCATGTAGCCGAGGCCGGGGTCGAGGGACTCGCCGTAGTAGGCGTAGGTGGTCTGGACGTTCCACAGATCGTTGGGGTAGTCGGCCCGGAAGCCGAAGCCGTGGTGCCGGCCCTCGACATGCTCGTTCCAGTTGTAAACCCCCCAGGCCGCCAGCATGATGTTCTTATTGCCCAGGAACTTGGAGGACGAATAGTTGAAGTCCATCCCGGCCAGGGAGTTCTTGCCGCCGGTCTGGCTGCCGTTGGTGAAGATCAGGCCGACCTTGCTCTGGGCGAAGATGTTCTTGGTCACCCGGGCCGCCAGCAGGTTCCGGCTGGCGAGGTCGTCGGTAGAGCCGGTCTGGACGTCGAGCACCGAGAGGTTGAAGTCGCCGACCTTGCCGTAGAGCTTGGAACCGAACAGCAGGGGCACCGGCTCGCCGTTGACCAGACCGACGGTGCGGCTGAAGAATGGGGTGAAGCTGACGCTGGAGCTGAAGCTGAAGTTCTCCGAGCCCTCCAGGAAGAACATGCGCTTTTCCGGGAAGAACATCGGGAAGCGGGTCAGGTTGATGCGCCGCTCGTCCGCCTCGGTCTCGGCGAAGTCCATGTTGACCGAGGCGACACCGACGAGGTTGGGGGTGAAGCTCTTGTAGACGTCGAGGCCGATGTCGGCCGTGGCTTCGGCGGCCGTTCCGGCGGCATGGTCCTTGTCCAGCCCGGCCAGAGCGTAGGGCCGGATGGTCAGGCCGCTGCCTTGCCGGATGTTCTCGATCCCCTCCAGGGCGGCCGCCTCGTTGGGGTTGCTGAAATTGCTGTCCCGGGTCAGGCCCGACATCCGGATCGTCTCCTGCTTGCGCGGGATGTAGCGCTCGACGTTGATTCCCCAGACCGTCAGGCCCGGCTTGAACGAGATGGTCTTGAAGGGGATGCGGAGCTCGGCGCTCCAGCCTTCCCCGTCGACGGCGGCGTCGCCTTCCCAGATGCCGTCCCAGTTCAGGCTGGTGCTGCCGGCATAGACCAGGCCCTCGCCGCGGGCGCCCTTGGGATTGACGAAGAAGACGTAGGCGGTGCGCTTGTCCTGAAAGGGGTCCAACAGGACGCGGACGAGGTCGTTGGTCGGGTTGCTGGGGCCGTGGCCATAGCCGTAGCCCGAGCTCGAGGACGTTCCATAGCTGTCATGGGCCATGGTGTTGGCCGTGATCCGGCCCGGCTCGCGGTCGCGGCAGATGATGCCGATATAGATGTTGGCGTCGTCGTAGACGACCCGCACTTCGGTCCGTTCCGTGGGGGCCTGGCCGGGGGTCGGTTCGACCATCCGGAACTCCGTGAAGGCGGTGGCCGCCTGCCAAGCGGCGTCGTCCAGCTTGCCGTCGATCTTGGGACCGAGCGGGACGCGGACGGCCTTGATCTGGGCCGTCCCCATTCCCGCGAGCAGGATCAGGGCGAATAGGATGAGAGAGGCTTTTCTCATAGTGATTTCTTACAGCTCCGTAGAATGAGTCGAAAAAACGGATAAGTCCGACATGATACCCGGTTATGGGGCGGAATTCAATCTGGAAACCGTCCGTGCAACCGAATAGAATGGGGCCAGGGGAGCAGCCATGAACAAAACGACTCGAACCGGGACTTCGAAGAGGCGCCCGACCGTCCATCTCATCTGCAACTCCCACCTCGACCCGGTCTGGCAGTGGCGCTGGGAAGAGGGGGCGTCGGAGGCTTTAGCCACGTTCCGGATTGCGGCCGAGATCCTGGCCGAGCATCCCGATCTCATCTTCTGCCATAACGAAGCCGTCCTCTACCGGTGGATCGAGCGGCTCGATCCCGCTCTCTTCGGTACGATCCGGCGCCTGGTCAAGGCCGGCCGCTGGGCCATCGCCGGCGGCTGGTATCTCCAGCCCGATGCCAACCTGCCTGGGATCGAGTCCGTCGTCCGCCAGATCGCCGAAGGCCGCGAATTCTTCCGCGACCGCTTCGGCGTCCTCCCGCGCGTCGCCTACAACTTCGATTCCTTCGGCCATGGCGCGGGCTTGCCCCAAGTGCTTCGACAGGCCGGCTACCGGATGTATATCCACATGCGGCCGCAGGCGCACGAGTTGAGCCTCCCCTCCGACCTCTTCCGCTGGCGCGGCGCCGACGGCTCGGAGATCCTGGCTTATCGGATCGCAGTCGGGCTCTACCATACCGAATACGACAACATCGAGGAGCGCCTGGCCAAGGGCGTCGAACTGGCCCTTGAGCTTGGCCGCGACGTGCCGGTCTTTTGGGGCCTCGGCGACCATGGGGGGGGGCCGACCCGCCGCGATCTGGCCCGGATCGACGTCTTTCGGGCCACGGAGGGCCTGGCCCGAATCATCCACAGCACCCCCGATCGGTTTTATGCGGCCGTCGCGGCGGCCGGGCGCGAAGCTCCCGTCGTGACCGGCGACCTGCAGCGCTGCTTCACCGGCGGCTACACCTCGTTGTCGCGGCTGAAGCGGCGGGCCCAATCCAATCTCGGCCTTCTTGTCCAGACCGAAGTCCTGCGGTCGGCGGCCTGGTGGAGGAACGGGCTGGATTATCCCGCGGATAAGCTGGCCGGCGCCTGGCGGGCTCATCTGTTCAACGACTTCCATGACATTCTTCCGGGAAGCTGCGTCGAGCCGGCCGAACGCGACGCCCTCGACCTCTACGGCAAGTCCGAAGCGGAGGCGCGTTGCCTGCGACTTGAGGCGGCGGCGGCGTTCGCCCGAAGTCGAGAGTCAGCGGCCGAAATCCCGCTGACCATCCTCAACGCCAATCCGGCCCTGGCCCGGGTGCCGGTCGAAGCCGAGTTCATGATCGAGCATCGCCCCAAGTGGACCGGGGTCTGGGATTCGCGCCTGTTCGACGGCGCCGGGCGCGAAGTCGTCTGCCAGGAGGAACAGCCCGAAGCGCTGCTGCCGTTCAACGGCTGGCGGAGAAAAATCGCCTTTATGGCCCATCTCCCCGGCGTCGGCCCGGCTTTCTACGAGGTCCGTCCGGTCGAAGAGCCGGCTCCCGCGCCGCTTCGTCCGGAGCGATCGGGCGAGGTTTGGCTCTTTCGTGCGCCCCGCTGGACGTCCGTCGATTCGGCCGGGTCCGTCCGGCCGTGGACGCGGGAGCAAGGGCTTTGGCTCGGATGCCATCGGCGGACGGGCCGGACGGCATTTCTGAAAACGGATGCTGTCGGCATGCTGGCCGGGCCTCTGCCCAAGCTGCTTGTAGTCGAGGACGACGGCGATTCGTGGGGCACGGATCGTTGGAGCTATAGCCGGGTCGTGGGGGAGTTCAAGCCGTCCGCCACGGCCAGGATCGTGGAGCGCGGCCCCGTCCGGACGATCGTCGAGATGAAGGCCTCCTTCAAATCCAGCCGCATCGTCCAGCAGGCGATCTTCTATCCATCCTGGCCGGTCGTGGAGATCCGCCTGCGGGTGCATTGGAACGAAGCGAAAACGCGTCTGAAGCTGGGGTTCCCGACCGAGTTCCGGGCCGCGGATGGAATCCTGTGCGAAGTCCCCGGCGGTGCGATCACCCGGCCGGCCGACGGACAAGAATATGTCCATGGCCGGTGGTGTTTGGCCGAGGGCGTTGCGGACTGTTCCCGAGCGGCGTTCGGGATCGCCCACATCGGTCTCCACGGGTTCGATTTCAAGTCAGGGGAGGTCCGGTTGTCGGCGCTGCGGGGTTCCGCCTATTGCCACGAGCAGGGCTTCAAGCTGAGGCCGGAACGGCCTTACAAGTTTGCCGACCAAGGCGTGCACGAGATCCGGCTGGCGGTAACCGCGGGCTCTCCCGAGGAGGTCAGGCGGATTCTGCCGGGACTGGCCGACTGGTTATCCGCCCCGCCCGCCGTCTATGCCCATCTGCCGTTCGGGCAGGCGACCGCCGGCAGGGCATCCAAGCCGAACGGGAGCGCCGTTACGGCCGTTTCGGAGGGGCTCGGATCGTGGGAGGGACATTCGAACGGCGAAGTTACGAACGCGGCGATGATCACGATTTCGCCACCCAATATCCGGCTCCTGGCCTGCAGGCGCTCCGAGGACGGAAAGGCGCTCATCATTCGGGTTCAGGAATCGGCCGGCCGGAAAACCAAGGCGCGATTGTCCGTGGCGCCCCCGACCGGGAAGCACTCCGGCCCGATCGAGATCGAGACTGCGTTCTCACCCTTCGAGATCAAGACCTTTCGAGTGGGCCGAAGCGGGCGCTGGCGGATCGTGGATTTGATCAAAGAACGATAGTTTCCTTCCAAGTCTCCGACCAACTTATCGACGGGCGGAGGACTTTGATAAGGATTCTCGGTCAGCCCGGCGTGCGGCGAGAGAGAATCCGATGGAATAAACCGCCCGCATGATCGTTAATCAAATGAGCGGATGAGAACCGAACGTCCTTTAATCGAGGCTGGGGGCTCCGATCGTGCTTTTCTGGCCAAAGAGCTTGCGACGCGGCGGGAGCAGATTTTCTTGATCTGTCTCGGCTACACCCGGAATCCTGTCGAGGCCGAGGAACTGGCCCAGGACGTCTCTTGCCGCGCTTGGGAGAGAGCCGGATCTTTCTACGAC
This sequence comes from Candidatus Aminicenantes bacterium, assembly GCA_026393855.1. Lineage (NCBI taxonomy): Bacteria > Candidatus Aminicenantota > Candidatus Aminicenantota bacterium. Next base: position 53,542 of record JAPKZJ010000075.1, on the reverse strand, counting down.
ATCGAACACTTAGGCCGTTGGCTCATCGTCCTGACCCGCAACCGATGCCGGGAGCATTTTCGAACGGCGCGTCTGCGCGGGCTTCTCCTGAACCGGAATCGACCTGAGACAACCGAGATGGAGACTCCCGAGGACTTAATTGTCCGCACCGAGATGGTGCAGTCCGTCAAGTCTGCGGTTTCCCGGTTGCCCGAGAAGCTTCGGTCCGTTCTGGTCCTGCGGGAATACGGGGAGCTTTCTTATCGGGAGATCGCGGAAGTCCTTGATCTGGACTTGGGAACAGTCATGTCGCGGCTGAGCCGGGCGCGGGGGATCGTTCTCCGTTTAGCGAGACTTGTCTCCATAGGAAGGGAATATGAACCGAATCCAAGATGAGGAACAGTGGGCTCTGGGCCGGGATGCGATCGAGCACGAAAAGGCGGCGGCTCGGGCCTGGCTCGCAAGGAGGGACGGACCCGTTGCGCCCATAGCCCACGCGCGGAAGCCGAGGTTTTGGGTCTGGCGGCGAATAAGATGGATCACGGTGACCTGCACCGTGCTCGTCCTTGCGGCCGTTCTCTTGGTGAGATGGGAAGGTGCATCCCGTCCGCCTAAGGGCGTGGGGCCCACATCCGTTTTCCTCAGGGCCTTTGAAGACGCCCGGGCGGAAGGCCCGGCGTTGGAACCAGAGGATATTCATTTCAAGCCTGCCGGGATGACGGATTTCGCCTGGTCGATTCAGCAAGTGCTTTGTCGGACCCACTTGGCCGACGAGACGTCCGGCGCTCTGGCGTCTCTGATCGAGAACGCGTTGCTTAAAACGCGGGCCAAGGAAAAGCCCTGGCGAGAACCGGTTCTAAGGGAACCCATTCGGCCAACGAGATTTTCCCGGTTTTTTTCGCAGGTCTACAAATCCATACGGGAGGGATGACGATGAAACGCAAGATGATGGTTTGGATGCTGGCAGCGTTTTTGGCGGGAGGAACGGCCCTGGCCGGCGGTCAGTCCTGGCCCGCGGCGGCCGCGGCCGGTAAGGCAGAGCCGGGATTTGTTCTTTTGGACAGGGTCCTCGTTCTTTTCCAGAATCTGGCCAGAACAGGCTCTGGCGGTCGAGAGGCCGTGGCCAAGGGATTGGAAGACATCATGAGCGAAGCCGTCCAGGCCAAGGCCAAGGCGCAGATCGATCCCGCGTTCTTCTTCCGGTTCAATCGGCTCTTGATGATCATGAGATTGAACTTTTTGGCAGATTCTAAAGGCATATTAAAGGACGCCGTCAATCGGCTCACAACAGATTTCGTGGAAGATGTGACCGGCGCGCGTCCGGTTTTTGATAAAGCGGGCGAGGTCGGCTTGGGCGCTATGACCGGTGCGTTGGCCGAAGAAATCGTCAACTTGAGGCTTCATATCGAGAATCGGGACCGGAAGGCCAAGCTTCTCGATGAATGGATGAACAGCTTCCCCATCGGTAAATAGAGACGCTTGGGAGGACCGTTTTCGTGCCTCTCCCGTTTACCGGCCGATGATTTCGTCTAGGCCGGCAACGACCTGGTCCAAGACCTCGGGCTCGACTACGGCCAGGCGGCCGCCGATCCGGTCGGAGGAGAGCGTCCGGACCTGGCTGATCTTGACCCATGACGGCTTCGGCAGGAGCCCGTCCTTTAAGCGGAGCGTCAGGGGAAAGCCCGCCCGTTGTTCTCGGCTGGTGATCGCGACCGCGATGACCGTGCCCGAATGATCGTTGAAAACATCCTGGCTTAGGATCAGCACGGGACGGGCGCCGCCTTGTTCATGCCCGCGGACCGGATTTAGATCGGCCCAGCGGATCTCTCCCCTCAATATTCGGGCCATGCCTTGAAGTCCTCCGACAAGCCTTCCTCGGCCGCCGCCCGCTCTTCGTGCGGATCGAGCTTACGGCACTCGCGCTGCAGCCGGCGCTTGCCGAACTTTTCCAGACTTTCTTCGACGGCCCGTTGAATGGCCCGGCTGCGGTTGGGGAATACTTTTTCCAGCACTAAGCGATCCACCTCATGGAGGACTCCCGCCTCGATCGTGATGGCGATTTTGCGGCTCGGCATTTCGGCTCCTGGTATGACAATATATCATACCTAGCCGAAAAAACGCAAAACAGGGCAAAAAGCAAAGCTTTGGATGTCGGTCATCCGCCGTCCAATTATAATAGACGGACCAGGGGCATCGAGATTCTCATTCGGCGGATGGTTGGGGTGGCGCGGTTCTCGCCGGATAGAAATTCTGATATCATCAACGGGTCGAATCGGTCAGGAGAAAGACGATGAAGAAAATAATCGCCGCCTTCGTGATCATGCTGTTTACAGCCGCCCTTTCGGCGTCGGCCTTCGGCCAAGTCGCCTCGATTCCCGCCACTAAGACGGGTGCGGCGCAACAAGCCGCGCCCCAAGCCGCCCCCATAGCGCCCGAGGGACCGATCTATGACGAGAAGGCCGACGCCAAGGCCGATATCGCCGCCGCCCTGGCCCGCGCGGCCAAGGAAAACCGCCGGGTTCTGATCCAATGGGGAGGCAATTGGTGCGGCTGGTGCCGCCTGCTCCACAAGCTGTTCAACGAAAACCAGGCTATTGCCAAGGTGCTTCTCTACGAATACGACGTCGTGATGGTCGATATCGGCAACTTCAACAAGAACCTGGACGTGGCCGACCGGTACAACAAAGCCTATACCGAAGGCTTCAAGAGCGCCGGCGTTCCTTATTTGACCGTCCTCGACGGCGCCGGCAACGTGGTCGCCAACCAGGACACGAACAGCCTCGAAGCGGGCCAGGGGCACGATCCCAAAAAGGTCGTCGATTTTCTGGTCAAGAACAAGGCCGCCTACCTCGACGCCTCCGTCCTCCTGGCCAAGGGACTGGCCGAGGCCAAGGCCTCGGGCCGCCGCGTCTTCATGCACTTCGGCGCCCCCTGGTGCGGCTGGTGCAAGAAGCTCGAAGCCTGGATGGCCCAGCCCGAAATCGCCGCCCTGCTCAAGAAGGATTTTGTCGACCTCAAGATCGACCAGGACCGGACCAACGGCGGCCTGGTCATGAAGAGAGACTACCCCGGCGCCGAGAAGTCGGGCATCCCCTGGTTCGCCGCCCTGGACCTGGACGGGAAAGTCGTCGCCACGAGCACCGACTCCGGCGCCAACACGGGCTTCCCGGCCAACGCGGGCGAGATCGCGGCTTTCGGCGGGTTCCTGGAAAAGAGCGCCAAGCGTCTAACCGCGGCCGATATCCAAACCCTGCTGGCCTCGCTGACGGCGGCCGGCAAGTGACCCCGGAGCCGAGGCCATGACCCGCCGCGAACGAGTCCTCGCCGCGATCGACCACCGCGAGGCCGACCGCGTCCCCATGGACTTGGCGGCTATGCGCTCGACGGGGATCACGGCCGCGGCCTACGGCAAGCTCAAGCGCCACCTGGGAATCGAAGCGGGACACACGGACGTCTATGACGTCGTCCAGCAATTGGCCCAGCCCGAACAGGCCGTCCTCGATTACTGGGATGCCGACGTCGTCGACCTGGGCCGCGTCTTCCTGACCGAAGACGCCGACTGGAAGCCGTTCACGCTGCCCGACGGCCAGTCCGCCCGTATCCCTTCGTTCATGCCGGTCGCGCCGGACGGCGAGGGCGGCTGGCTGGCCAAAGCGGCGGATGGGCTGACGATCGGGGCCATGCCGCGCGGTGCGTACTACCTAAGCCAAAAGCGTTTCCCCCTGCGCGACTGGGACGGCGCCGACCTCTCCGTCCTTGACCGCTTGCCGGAGCTCATGGACCAGGTCACCTGGTCGGCCCTGCCCTGCGCTCCCTACCACGCGCCTCTGACGCCGGCCCACCTGGCCGAGATCACCCGGGGGGCCCGCGTTCTGCGCGAGACGACGGACTATGCCGTCATGATCGCTTTCGGGGGAAATCTCCTCGAATGGGGCCAGTATCTATGCTCCATGGACCAGTTCCTGGTCGACCTGATCGAGAGCCCGGCCAAGGCGGAGGCGCTTCTCGACGCGCTGACCGAGATGCACCTGGCCAACTTGGACAAGATCCTGCCGGCCGTCGACGGCCTGGTCGACATCATCCAGATGGGCGACGACTTCGGCACCCAGAACGCCCTCCAGATCTCGCCTCGCCTCTACCGCCGGGTCTTCAAGCCGCGCCAGAAGATCCTCTACGACAAGATCCGGCGCGAGTCCGGCCTGCGGCTGTTCCTTCACTCCTGCGGCTCGATCGTCGACATCCTACCCGACCTGATCGAGATCGGCGTCGAGATCGTGAACCCGGTCCAGACGAGCGCCCGCGGCATGGATCCGGCGGGGCTCAAGCGCGAGTTCGGCCGCGACCTCGTCTTCTGGGGCGGCGGCTGCGATACCCAACGCGTCCTGTCCGAAGGGACGCCGGACGAAATCCGGGATCACGTTGAAGAGCGAATCCAGATTTTATCGCCGGGCGGCGGCTTCGTCTTCAATCAGATCCACAACATCATGCCGCACGTGCCACCCGCCAACATCGCGGCCATGGTCGGGGCCGCGCGCGACTTTCGCTGAGCTGAGCGAGCGGCCGCTCAGCGAACTTGAAAGTTCAAATCCTTGCTGATCTTGTCGGCCCCGTCCATCAGGTAGACCTTGTGCCAGCCGGGTGCCATGGCGGGGATGCGGGCCCTGATCCGGATCCCGCTCCGACCTTCGTCGGTCCAGCTCACGATCTCCATGTCCTGGCCGTCCATTTTTAAGGCTTTCGAGCCGCGAGCCGCGCCCGCGTCGTAGCATCGAACGCCGGTCTCTCCTCCGGGTGCGCTCGAACCCTCGTAACCCTCCACCCAGAAGACTAAAAACTTGGCTTTGAATTGATTGGACAGGATCTTGCCCGCCCCATCATCCAGGGTGAACGTGTACTCGTGATACCAGGCGATAAATGGAAAGACGGGAGGCTCGAAGCTGATGCGGCTGTCCGTCCAAGCCAAAACACTATTGCCCACGGCCGGAATACCGTCTATCAGGACGCGCCGGGCGCCCTGGGCGTTTCCGAAGCCCTTGCCTCCTAGATCGATCAACGGGACGGGCATGACGTGGATGCTGGATGTCGCGGACATGATGGTGGGCGGAAAGGCCGGCAGCTTTTTGAGCTCGACCTGCGGTTTGGCCTGGACCGGCGGATTCTGGGACAAACCGGCGGCTAAGGCCGTCATGGCCAGCAGCGGCCCGGCGATCAGAATGATGGCGAGTTTCTTTTTCATGTTTCAGAGCACCGTAAAGGACAGGTCCTTGGAGGCTTTGACCCCCCCATCCATGAAGAAGATTCTGTGGGGGCCGGCGGCAATGGCCGGAACCCTGGTCCGGATCTGGGTCGCGCTTGGCGAGCCGGTCCAGCCCAAGATCGGAAGGGCGACATTGTCCATCATCAGGACTTTCCCTCCCAGATTCGGCCCCGGTCCCCAGCCATTGAGCGTGATCTCGGTCCCGGGAGCCGCGCTTCCAGGCGACGCGCCGTCCCAATCGATTAGGAACTTGACCTTGAATTGGTTGGACAGGATATTTCCTGCCCCGTCGTCGATGGCGAAGGTGTACTCGTGGGTCCACTTGATGACCGGGGTGATCGGCGGACCGATCGTGATTCCGGTATTGGTCCAGTGCAGATAGTTCGTGGCCGGGACGCCGTCCATCATGACGCGCCGGCTGCCCCGGGCGGCGCCAAAGGCCAGGCCGCTGAGATCGATTTCCGGAATCGGGCTCCCGTCATGGGTACATTTCACCGACGAAATGCGGGGGGCAAGAACGGGAATTTTGACTGTATCGATCTTCTGGGGAACCTGCGGTTTCGGGTTTTGGCCGACGGCCATGGCCGAAAGGGCCAGAAACAAGGCGGCGAAGAAAAAGACCGAGACTCTAGTTTTCATGTGGGTACTCCTCCCTTGCCTCTATTCTTGTGCTAAAAAAGCTTCGCTGTCAAATCGCCGCCCGGGGTATCGAGCGGGTTTATTCTCCGGGCGCCGGAAAGCGGATATAATGCCCCCGTCGGACCCGCTGCGGCTTTGCATCCGCGGGGACCGGGGAAGCTAAAGTGCCAAAAGAACCCAGCTCCGCGACGGCTGTTCAGGCCGCATCCGCGCCCACCCGCCGGATGGCCGTCGAGACGTCCGGGCTGACCAAGCGCTTCGGGGACATCCTGGCCGTGGCCGGGCTGAAGCTCCAAATCTTCGAGGGCGAAGTCTTCGGGCTGCTTGGTCCCAACGGGGCCGGTAAGAGCACCACGATCAACCTGATCTGCGGTCTTCTGGCGGCCGACGGCGGAGTCGTCCGGATTTTCGGCCAGGCCGTCCGTCCCGGGTCCGACGTCGTCCGCAGCCGGGTTGGGATCTGTCCCCAGGAGATCGTCGTCTGGCCCAAGCTCACCTGCCTAGAGCAGCTGGAATTCTCCGGCCGCATGTACGGGATGCCGCGCGCCGCCGCCCGGGCCCGCGGGGCCGCCCTCCTCAATGACCTCGGACTCGCCGAAAAGAGCGGCCGATTGGCCGGCACCCTGTCCGGCGGGATGAAGAGGCGCCTCAATCTGGCTCTGGCCCTCGTCCATGATCCCTCCGTGGTCATCCTGGACGAGCCCGAGGCCGGCCTCGACCCTCAGAGCCGGGTCATGGTCCGCGAGTACATCCGGGCCATGGCCGCCCGCAAGACCGTGCTCTTCACCACCCACAACATGGATGAAGCCGAACGGGTTTGCGACCGGGTGGCCGTCATCGACCACGGCCGCCTGCTGGCGCTCGACACGCCCGAGCGGATGAAGAAGACGATCGGCGCGGGCGGCGTTCTGGAGATCATGCTGGCCGGGCCGGTGGCGCCGGGGCTTGTGGCCGAGCTCGAAGTCCTGGGCATGAGCGCCGTGGCGGCCGACCGGACACTTGTCGTCCGGGGCGCGGACGTCGTCGCCTGCCTGCCGGTCGTCCTGGACCGGCTGCGGTCCTCCGGCCAGGCCGCCGGCGAGGTTCGTCTCCGGGAGAATAGCCTGGAGGATGTCTTCATCGCCCTGACCGGGCGGAGGCTTCGCGAATGAGGCTCCTGGCATACTTCGGCAAGACCGTTCGCGAACAAGTCCGCGACTTGGCGTCGCTGTCCATGGTCCTGGTCCTCTGTCCGTTCTTCGTCTTTCTCTACTGGCTGATCGCGGGCGGCGGCTCGACTTCTTATAAGGTTCTGGTCCTCAACCGGGACGGCGGAGTGGTCCTCGCGGGCGGAGAGCCGGTCAAGGAAGGGGATCGGGTCGTGGAGGCCTTGCGCGGGCTGAAATACCCGAGCGGCGATCCGATGCTTCGCGTCCGGCCGGTCGCGGACCGGGCCGCGGCCGACGCCGACCTGCGCAACCGATACGCGGCGGCCCTTCTCATCCTGCCGGAAGATTTCAGCCGCATGCTCCACGCCCCGCCGGCCGAGCGGTCCCGGTTCGCCCCGGTCGTCCTGTCCGGCGACGCGGGCAACGTCGCTTATGCCGTGGCCTCCGTCTTCGTCTTCACCGCCCTCGACGCGGCCGTCCGGGCGGCGGGCGGGGCCGAGCCCCCCTTCCCTTGGCGGGAGGAGTTCGTCTCCGGCGCCGCCCCTCGCACCGAGTTCGAAGCCTACGTTCCGGGACTCCTCATCCTATCCATCCTCCTGCTGCTCTTCACCACGGCCCTGCCGCTCATCCGGGAGCGGGAGGAGCGGACGCTGCGGCGCCTGCGTGTCTCGCGCCTGACTGTCTTCGACCTGCTGGGGGGCGTCAGCCTGGCCCAGATCGTGATCGGAGCCGCCTCGATCGCCCTGACCTTCGCCGTCGCCGCGCTGCTCGGATTCCGGAGCGGGGGATCGTTCCTCGCCGCGGGCCTGGTTGCGCTGATGTGCGTCGGCTCGGTCGTCGCGGTCGGCCTCCTCACCGCCTGCTTCTGCAAGAACGCCACGGCCGTGCTGACCATCGGCACCCTGCCTTTCTTCCTGCTGATGTGGTTCTCCGGGGCGGCCATGCCTCTCAATCGGCTGACCCTGTTCGTCGTCGGCGCTCGGCCGATCGCCCTCAACGATTTTCTGCCTCCGACCCACGCCGTGATCGCCCTGAACAAGATTCTTTCGTTTGGGGCTTCGCTCGGCGACGTCGCCTATGAGCTTGCGATGCTGGCCGGGCTGACCGTCGTCTACTTCGCGGCCGCCGTCTGGATCTATCGCCGCACCCAATGGCGCAAGGAATAGCATGAACGCACGCCGCATTCTCGTCGAAGCCCTTCTGGCCGCGGCCCTAGTCCTGGCCGTCCGCCCGGCCCCGGCCCGGGCTCAGGAAACGCTGCCCATCGCCGACATCGGCTGGCGGCTCTGGCTGGACCGGGACGCCGCCTGGAAGGACGACGCGATCTTCCTGCCGGCCGATGCCGATCTGAAGAGCCTGCCCCTCAACATTCCGACCGGCGGCTGGAGCGGCCTGCACCGTTCGGCCGGCATCCCGGTGACGCTGCCTTCGACCGTCGAAGAGCATTACTGGGGCGAAGCCGGCCGGCGCCCGTACAGGGACGAGTATTGGTTCGAGCGGACGGATGGAGACGTTCTGAACGGCGCCTATCGCGGCGTGTCCTGGTGGTGGAAGGAGATCGCCGTGCCGCCCCGGTTCGCCGGCAAGAGCGTCCGGCTGCACGTGCGGGGGGCCCGGCTGCGGGCCGAGGTCTTTCTCAACGGCCAATTGGTCGGCTACGACATCCTCGGCGAGACCGCCTTCGACTGCGATGTCAGCGAGGCGATCCTGCCCGGGCAGAAAAACTTGTTAGCCGTCCGGATCACCAATCCCGGCGGCCGGCTGGATTGGGCCGACACGAAGCTCCTCCAGTGGGGAACTGTCTCGTTCTACGCCGGGCACGGCTTCGGAGGTCTCGATCGCGGGCTCGCACTGAGCGCCCATGATCCGGTTTCCATCGAGGATGTCTGGGCCTTGAACACCCCCCAGGTCCGCCGCATCCGGGCCGCCGCCCGGGTTCGCAACGCCTCGCCCTCGCCCGTCCAAGGCGATCTGGTCTTTGAGATCATCGATCCTGCCAGGGACGGGGCCGCGCTTGCTTCACGCGCGAAGCGTGTGGCGATGCCGGCCGGCGGCACGGTGGATGTATCGGAAACGCTGGAGGCCGTGACGGCCGAGCTCTGGAACCTGGATTCGCCCAAGCTGTATGTCTTGCGGGCCCGGATTTCGTGTCCGGCCGCGGCGGGCGACGCGCCTTCCGCCCCCGCCGCGTCGACTCCGGAGTCCTGGCGCGACGCGGCCGAGACGAAATTCGGCTTCCGCTGGTTCGAAGCCGACGGCGTCGGCACGAACGCCGTTTTGCGGCTCAACGGGCGCCGCATCCGGCCGGTCTCGGCCATCTCCTGGGGCTATTGGGGCTTCAACGGCCTGTGGCCCTCGCCCGAGCTGGCCGAGCGCGAGGTCTGGTCGGCCAAGACGCTCGGTCTGACCATGCTCCACTTCCACCGCGCCATCGGCAAGGCCGAGGTCTTCGACGCCCAGGACCGCCTGGGCCTGCTGCGGATCATGGAGCCCGGAGGCGGTCAGTCCGCCCTGGGCGAGACGTTCCCGCTCTACGCCAAATCGCCCGCAGGCCGGCTCGACCTCTCGGGTGCGCGGGGCGATGCGGCGAGCTTCGCCGAACGCTACATGGAGGAGAAGGTCCTCCGGATGGTCCGCCAAAACCGCAGCCGGCCCTCGCTGGCGCTCTACCAATTGCAAAACGAGATCCACCCCGACCTGCGCAATCCGCGCGCGGCCCGGCTCCTGCGCCGTGTCCACGCCGAAGACCCCAGCCGGATCGTTTTGCTCAAGTCGGGCGTTCCGGCCGTGAACCAGGCCTGGATGAAGCCCTATGAAGAGAGCATCTTGGCCGACGGCGGCGACGGCGTCTCCGGCTGGCGCGATGAACATACGGTGGGCGGGCCGGGCGTCTGGACGGACGCGCTCTATAAGGGCCCCGATGATTTTACCCACCGCTCGACCGTCGACAAGGAGATCGTGGCCTGGGGCGAGATGCTGGGTGTCGGCGTCCCGGACAACCACGCCGGCATGGTCCGCGAAATCAAGCGTCGGGCCGGGTCGAGCTACGACCTGGAGGACCACGAGCAAGTCCTGGCGGCCTATGAAAAGTTCCTGACCCGCTGGGATTTCCGGGACGCTTTCCCGACGGCCGAGAAGCTCTTCCTGGCCCTCGGTGATAAAAGCTACGATTTCTGGGGCCGGGTCATCGAGACGGCCCGCTTGTCGGAATCCAACGATCTGCTGGTCGTCAGCGGCTGGGAGTCGACGGCCATGGAGCAGCACTCCGGCCTGGTCGACAACCTGCGGCGGTTCAAGGGGAATCCTCAGCTCATGGCCCGGCGGATGGCTCCGCTGCGTCCTGTGCTTAAGCCGCGGGCGGCCGTCTTCCCGCTCGGCGGCCGGGCCGTCGTGGACGCCTATCTCCTGAACGAGACGGGGACTGCGGCCGGATCCCGGATGACGATCTGGCTCGAGGACCCGCATTATGCCCGGACCGAGCTGGGGATTTTCGAGATTCCGCCGTTTCACAAAGACCGCTTCGTCTACCCGGTCAAGGCCGGTATCGAAACGCCGGTCCTGGAGTTCGAAGGGGTCTACCGCGTCTTCGCGGTCGTCGAGGGGATGCCTGAAATCTCCTGGAGCGAAGAGATCCCTGTCGTCGATCCGGCGGGCCGGTCCGCGCCCATGCCGCGGACCGCGGCCGTGATCGCTGCCGGCCCCAAGGTCACGGCCGCCCTGCAAGCGAAGTTCCCGGGGGTGGCTTTTGAGGCTTACAACCCGGCCCGCGAATATGATCTCTATATCGCCGGCGAGCGGCTGTTGTACGGCTGGACCTCGCCCGATATCGACCCGGCCATGGAGATCGAAGGCACCGACGACGACGAGCTCTACAGGTCCGAGAGCTGGGGCGATGCTGAGAACCTCGAATTCGTCTTCGACGGCCTGCCCAAAGGCCCGGCCCGGGTCACCCTGCGGTTCGCCGAAGTCACTTTGAGCGGGCCGGGCAAGCGTGTCTTTGACGTGGCCGTCAACGGCCAGACGGTGCTCAAGGATTTCGACGTCTCCGCCGCTGCGGGGGGCATCCGGAAAGCGGTCGACCGCGTCTTCGACGTCGAGGCCGCCGATGGGATCGTCCGGATCACCGTGCCCCGCCGAACCGTCAACTACGCCAAGTTCAGCGCCATTAAAATTGAAGCGGGCAGCAAGACGATCGCCGTCAACTGCGGCGGTCGGCCGTACCTGGACAAAGCCGGGCTCCTCTGGGGCGCCTATGCCCGGCCGACGGCTCTGGATGAGGCCGTGCTGGCGCGGGTCCGGCGCGGAGCCTCGCTCCTCGTCCTGCCGGAGGGGCAGGAGGCCGTGGAGGCCTATGCCCGACGCCTGGCCGAGGCCGGGGCGTTCCAGTTCCGGGCCGCAGTGGGCGAGTCGCGGGCGCCTTGGATGGGTTCCTGGTGTTTCAGCCGCAAGCATCCGGTTCTGGACGGATTGCCGGCCGACCAGGCCATGAAAAGCGATTATCAAATTCCCGTGGACGGGACTTCCGGCGTCATCGTCGAGGGACGGGACGTCGACGTCTTCATCGGCTACGGCCGCGATCACGATCGCAACGTGGGGGCGGCCGGTTTCGCGGCCCGGCTGGGCCAAGGCCGGGTCCTGTTCTTCGGCCTGCCGATTCTGGCCGGGCTTAAGGGGACCGGGGACGGCCTGCAGCCCGTCATGGCGGCCCGGCTCATCTCGAACGCCTTGAAGTTTTTAGCGCCGCGGACCCTGACGGCCGCGTCGCCGAAAAAAAACGGGCCATGACCGGCCGCGACATCGTCCGCGGGATCATTGCCGGCCGGCCCGTCGACCGCTGCGGCTTCTGGCTGGGCAACCCGCATCCCGAGACTTGGCCGATCCTGCACCGCTACTTCGGCACGGGGGGCGAGGAGGAGCTGCGGCGCAAGCTGGGTGACGATTTCCGCTGGATCACGCCGCAATACCGCGCCTCCGGATACCGCGATCCGCGCGGGCGCGGGCTGTTCGACGCCTCGGAGTTCAAGCGGTTCCACGGCGAGGCGGGACCCTTGGCGGGAGCGGAGACCGAGGCCGATGTCGCCGCCTTTGAGTGGCCCGACCCCGAATACCTGAACTTCGACGAATGCCTGGCCGAGCTCGAGGCGACCGGCTCCTACTACCGGGCCAGCGGCTTCTGGGCCCCCTTCTTCCACAACGTCATGGACCTGCTCGGCATGGAGGCTTATTTCATCAAGATGCAGACCCACCCCGAGGTTGTCCACGCGGTCACGGCCCGGGTCTGCGAATTCTATCTGGAAGCCAACCGCCGGTTCTTCGCCCGGGCCGGAGGCCTCATGGACGGATATTTTTTCGGCAACGACTTCGGAACCCAGATCGATTGCCTGATCAGCCCCCGCCACTTCGACGAGTTCATCCTGCCCTGGTTCCGGCGCCTGACGGACCAGGCCCACGCGGCCGGCCATCAGGTCATCCTCCACTCCTGCGGCTCGATCTACCGGGTCATCCCCAGGCTTATCGAGGCCGGTGTCGAATGCCTGCACCCGCTCCAGGCGAGGGCGGGACGGATGGAGGCCGAGCGGCTGGCCGCGGAGTTCGGTGGAAAAATCGCTTTTTTGGGCGGTGTGGATACTCAGGAATTGCTGGTCAACGGCACGCCGGAGGCGATCCGAGCCGAAGTCAGGCGTCTGCGCGGGCTCTTCGGGCCGCGCTGGATCTGCAGCCCCAGCCACGAGGCCATCCTGCCCAACATCCCGCCTCGCAACGTGGCCGCCATGGCCGAGGCGGCCCTGGCCTAATCTTCTAACGGTGCATCCCCAAATATTGAACGGCGTTTAATGGATTGGGCCGTGTCTCGGCCGGAGGGGTTTGATTCCACCTAGGTTGGCAATCGAGAGAATCCAACTCCCCATTAATTTAGCAAATGTGTACGATGATAGGTATTTCGATCGTATATACGATCGAAGTGCTTAAAAATCCCGCCCGGGCAGGGAGGAATGTCGTGTTTAAAGGGGGGGCGACATGAAACCGCAAACGATTTTCTTGGCTTTGGTTGTTTTATCAACATGTTTTTGCGGCGGGAAGCGAGAGGCGGTCGATAAAATCGTTGAAAACGGCATCGAAATCGTTACGAATCATCAGCTGCCCAACCTCCCGGAGAGAGGGACTTTGAATCTTTCTCTCCAGGAGATCTTTCGGATCGATACCGAAGACGACGCCGTGGCCGCCTCGGGCCTGACGGATATCTATCGCTTCGACGCGGATGCCGACGGGCGCATTTATATTCTCGCTCCCCCCGATCGGCAAGGAAACCTCGTCCGCCGGTTTTCCGCCGAGGGCAAATTCATCGGCTCCTTCGGCCGCGTCGGACAAGGTCCCGGCGAGTCGGAATACCCCAACGATCTCCGGGCCGCTTCCGGTGGGAGGATATGGATCCTAGAATCGCCCAAAAATAAAGTCCACGCTTTCACTCCGGAGGGCAAGTTCGCCGAGGATATAAGTCCGTTCGGCTTCGAGACAATCCTGCCTCTCGCCAGCGGAGGGTGTCTGGCTACCCGGTTGGATGCCGGGAACCCCCAAGCCAAATATTTCGCGCTCAGCCTCGGCCTGTATGACTCGAATTTCAAGCTCGTGAAGGAACTGGATCGCTTCGAGAAGGCGCCCAATTCCCGAGTCCTCGAGAAAATCCCTGAAAAGTACATCAACGGAATCAAATGGATATTCCTGGGGCAGGCGTCGAGCGACCGGATTTATGTCGGCAACTCCGAGCGAGGCTACGAGATTCTCGTTTTCGATTTCGGAGGCAGGTTGATCCGAAAGATCCGGAAAGAGTTCGCCCCCGTTCCGGTCTCCGACGAATATCGGCTAAAATTTCTCAAACCGTATGAAGAGGGCATGCCGGCCTACGCGAAAAAGGTGTATTTCCCAGACTCTTGGCATCCCTTCCAAGCCTTCTTCCCCGATGATCATGGCCGGCTTTGGGTCATGACTTATGAACTCGGTGCTAGCCCCAACGAATTCATTTTTGACGTTTTTGATCAGACCGGGGTCTTTGTCGCCCGGCGGAGCCTGAATGTTCGCGCCGAGGGAGTGGGCATGGTCCAAGCCCTCATCAGGGGCGATCGCTTGTATTTAGTCCAAGAAAAGCCCGGCGGTTTCAAACAGCTCCAAGTCTTGCGTATGATTTGGAACTGAGGCTCGGACCGTTCGGCCTCACTCTTCCGTGACGGTCACCTTGGTCATGACGTCGCCCGTCCGGACGGCGTCGACGACGTCCTTCCCCTTGACCACCTTGCCGAAGACGGTGTGCTTGCCGTTGAGGTGGGGCTGGGGGCAGTGGGTGATGAAGAACTGGCTGCCGTTGGTGCCCGGGCCGGCGTTGGCCATCGAGATGACTCCGGCCTCGTGCTTGAGGGGATTGCCGGTGAACTCGTCCGCGAACTGGTAGCCGGGGCCGCTGCGGCCGGTGCCGGTCGGGTCGCCGCCCTGGATCATGAAGTCGGGGATGACGCGATGGAATTTGACGCCGTCGTAGAAGCCTTCTCGGGCCAGGAAGACGAAATTGTTGACGGTCTTGGGGGCGTACTGGGGCGCGAGCTCCAGCTCGATTTTGCCGCGGACGGTCTCGATCGTGATTGTGTAGCGTTTCTTCGGGTCGATGGTCAGGGCCGGCGCCGCGGCCCATTGTTTGGCTGCCATGGATGGGGACTCCTGTTTGAATTATCGGCCCGTCCAAGATACCAGAATCGGCGGGTTTTGCCTATCGGCGCCCGCTTCAGCGCAGCGTCCATTCGAAGCGGTTCCGCGTCAGGACCACTTTCCCGGAGGCGTATCGCTCCAGCGTGTAGAGACGGTCGCCGGACCAAATCTGGGGCATCCGGCTCAGGGGGATGCGGGCCGTGTAGATACCCTTCTCGTCAAAGACATCGTACCAATAACCGACCCCGCCCGGGGCCCGCTCCCAGGTCATGACATAGATCCGGCCTTGTTCGTCGACCGTGAATTTTTGATAGGCCGAATGGGCTTCCGGAAAATGGATACGCACATAGGGAGCCTTGGCGTATTCCCTCTGGTAAGCCTCTTTCTCGGCTTCGCTGATCGGGACGGCGTGATGCTCTTTGCGGATGATACGGACGGTCACACCCTCGGGGTCGAAGACCTGGATCTCATATCTTTGAGGATTGCCATAGACGACTCCGCCCCGGGCGTCGATCGTCCACCACAGAATCGGAAGATAGGCGTAGAGAGCGTTGCCGACGCTTTGCGGCTCCCAGGACTGGCCGTAGGTCTTAATCTCCTTGAGGCCGTCGTCATAGAGGCGGACATAATAAAGCACGTTCGGCCGGACGTAACGGTAATGATGGAGCAGGATGCGGCCTCGGCCGTCGACACTCAGGCGGAAGATGTTGCGGCCAGCCAGCGAAGTCTCTCGCACCGGGCGTCCGTCCCTGGAGTAGAAGACGAGCTTCCGGTGCCCCCCGCTCTCGACGGCCAGCTCCCCGCCGGAGGAGATCCCGGCGATATGCGGGCGCTCCAGTCCGCCTTGCTCCGGGCCGGACGTCGGAAACGAGCCCAGGAGCGCGCCCTCGCCCGAAAAGACCTTGATCAGGGCCGCTTCTTCGTCGCACAGAAAGATCGTCCCATCTGCGTCCACGGCGAAGCTGTCGATGGTCTCGAAGGAGTCGTCCCCCTCCGTCCGGCCGCTCAAGGCGAACTCCTCCGTCAGGCTCAAAGAGGCTTTCCCGTGCGTCGGCCGGGACGGATTCTTGACGACTTGGAGGCCCGATTCTGTGACCGTCGTCGGCTGGTCCGTTCGCGACTTGGAGCAGGCCGGGCCGAAAGCCGCGCCGGCCAGGATAAACAGCCCGAGAATCCAATATTTAATATGTGACACGGCCGTCCTGTCCTCTCATTTATTAAACGATGCAGCACCTTGTCTCATCACTTCTAGAGGAACGTATTTTTGTGCGGCTCCCATCGCCGGGGCCTGGCGTCACAGTGATCGGCCCGGCGGCGCGGGTTTTTCACGCCTTTTTCACGCTACTCGCCTCGCCACTTGCAGCCGAAGGCGCAGACCTGCTCCCTCCTTGAAGGAGGGGCCGGGGTGGTGATATCAATAAAATCAAAAGTGTTGAGCGCCTTCGGAATTTAAAAACATCCCTCGGCGCCTGCAAAGCCAGGTTCCCTCGAAGAGGTTCGCGAAAAAGACTAAACCCGCGCGGTTTCGCCGTTGGCCGATCAATGTTCCGCCTGACCATCCCCCGGCGATGGGAAATGATTCAAATTATTCGGGCCTCTTCTCCCGGGCCGACCTAATTTCAGCGTTTTCCAGAGAGCAGCTCGCTGATGATCCGTAGCGAGCCGAAGGCGTCGACGAGCCCGTGGCCGACGACGTCGTCCGGCTCGGTCAAGCCGAGAACATCCAGCCGGGCCGCTTCGGTCAGGCTCCGCTCGACCAGGCGGGCGTATCCGCCGGGCGTTTTCAGGAGGTCCGGCGATGGCGGAGCTGCGCTCCGCAGGAGCGCCGCGACACCCGCCGCCAGGGGGGCCGACAGCGATGTCCCGGCCACCGCCATGTCCTGCAGGTCTTTCATATAGACCGGGACGATCACGTAGACGTCCTCCGAGGGGGTGGCGACGTCGATCTCTTCGTGCGGGACCGTGATCGGCCAAGGCCGGATCAAGGCGCCCTCCCGGGCCACGCCGCCCGCGAGGATGACTTCTTTACCGATGGCCTTGAACTGCTGATCCTCCAGGCGCACACCGAACTGGACCCGGGAGATGTTTCCCGCCGAGGTGCAGAGGGGGACGTTCTCGCGATAGGCGTACCGGACCGCCTCGACCAAGATCCGCTCGGTCGCGGGCAAGGGCGCGCTCAGCGAGATAACCTGGGCTCCGTGGTGGACGGCGTAATAGATGCCGGCCGCGATGGACTCGTAGATCCAGTAATCGTAGGCCGGATCGTTCATCGTGTCCCCGTCATGGGCCCGGACGGGCATGATCCGGCAGTCCGGCGCCACGGCCAGGACCGCCGAGGAACAGCCCGTGCCGTGCATGCCCCAGTCGATCATCGGGGGATTCTCGCCGGACCAGGGCGGTGTGGTCCGCGGCAGAAAGTTGAAGCCGGGGACGGTCCTGTCCTTGAACAGCGAATTGAAGGGATCGATGCCCGAATCGATGACCGCGACCACGACTCCGGCGCCCTTGCTCTGGGGCCAGCAGGGACGGACGTTGAGAGCGTCGATGGCCCACTGGGAAGTGTATTCCGGCTTAATCGCGTTGCTGAACCAGCGGTCCTTAGGGATGTCGGGGCGGTCACTCCGGGCCTCGCATCCGAGGCTCTGAAGGACCAACCCGAGTCGGGACTTGCCGCGGTTGTGGGGGAGCGCCATCTCGAAGTCGAATAGGCGGTTTTTGCGAAAAAGCGAGCCGACGAAGCGGGCCGCATAGTCCCGGGCCAGCTCCGTGAAGGCGCGGCGGAAGGCCGCCATCGATTCCGCGTCTCCGCGGGCGGCCCATTGCAGGTAGCGGGGCTCGTCTTTCTGATAAGCGAAAACCATCAACCGCTCGAACAGAAAGGGGATTTCCGTCGAGGCCTTCGACAGCCTGGACAGATCGTTGGGATCGAGCTGGGGCTTCATGGGATGGCGCTCGAGGATCCCGCCCAGGGTCTCGAAGAAGGCCTGCTTGGCGTCGGCGAAAATCGAATCCAGTCCCGACCGGGCGTCGGGACGCGACTGGGCTCCGACGGGAAGGCACAGGCTTCCGAGAATTGCGGTGGCCCATAGAGCCCGTCGCACACGCGTCCTTTCCGATTTCGGCATCGTCCACCTCCCGGCTACGAGAATCTCCGGCGGCCGGCGCCGGAAGCGTACGATACCGCGTCTGGGCATGGATTGCCAGGCCGGGCCCGGGGGCAGGCGCGGCTTGGGGATTTTTGATAAACTAGATTCATGAACAAGAAAATGATGCGCGTGATCGGCTGGGCCGCCCTCTTGGCCCTGGCGGCTTCCCCGGCCTTTGCCCAGGCCCCTGCCCCCGTACCCCCGAATTGGACTCCGCTGAAGTTTTTGGTCGGGACCTGGGAGGGGCTGGGATCCGGGGCGCCCGGGGAAGGCCGCGGCGGCTGCACGTTTGCCTTCGAGCTGAATGAGAACATTCTGGTTCGCAAGAATTGGGCCGAATATGCACCCAAGCCGGGCGAGGCCAAAGGCGTCTCCCATCAGGATCTAATGATCCTCTATGGCGAGGCGGGCGAGCCGGGCTTGAAGGCCGACTATTTCGACATGGAAAGCCATGTCATCCATTACGTCCTACTGCCGCCGACGGGACCCGGCCGGGCCGTCTTCGAGTCTGCGCCGGGGACCAAGGGACCGCGTTTCCGCCTGAGCTACGAACTCGCCGCCGACGGTAAAGTGCTGAACATCTTCTCCATGGCTATGCCCGGACAGGATTTCAAGGAGTACACGCGGGGCTGGCTGATCAAGAAATAGCCGGGGGCTCGGGAGGACGATCATGAACGAGACGGAAAAACACGCGCTGGAAGCGACGATTCAGGGCCTGGTGGACCTGGAGACCAGGGCCTGGGACACGCAGGACGCGGAGCTGTTGGTTTCCCTCTTCCATCCGGACATGGTCTGGCCCTGGCCTCCGGACAACCTGGCCCACGACCCCGTCGCCTGGGTCTTCCCCCAAGGGCGCTTCCAGCGGGAGCGCTGGCGAGAAGGCTGGCAGAAGCTTTTCGATGACTACCGGCTGGTGCATAACCGCCGCGTCACCCGCCGCATTCAGCTCTCCGTGGAAGGCGACGGCGCCTTGGCCGTGGTCGATGTGGACACCCTCTGGCGGCACAAGACGAGCGGTGAGGATTTCCATTGGTATGGGCGGGCCTGTAAAGGCTACACCCTCATGCCCGAGGGCTGGAAGCTCGTCTACCACACCGGGCTTTTGAAATATTGACCAGCCGGCGGCCCCGTCCGATTCAGGGCAGGCGATACGCCACGACGTTGATGTTCATGCCCGCGCCGACCGAGGCGAAGAGGATGTCCGAGCCGTCGGGCAGGGTATGATCCTCCAGCCGGCCCTTGATCAGCAGATCCAGCAGCGTCGGCAGGGTGGCTACGGAGCTGTTCCCCAGCCAGGAGATCGTCATGGGCATGATGTCTGTCGGGACTTCGGCGATGCCGGCCAGTTTGAAGGCGCGCTTCAGGATTGCCTCGTCCATCTTCTCGTTGGCTTGGTGAATCAACACCTTGCGGATGTCGCCGAGCGCCAGGCCGGCCCGGTCCAGGCACTCCCGGATGACGATCGGCACGGTCTTCAGGGCGTATTCGTAGAGCTTGTGGCCGTCCATCTTGAGGTAGATCCGCTCGTCGCCCGGCTCGGGATGGTAGGAGCGCTGCATCGAAAGCAGATAGGCGTGGTCGATGGTATCTGACCGGACGGCATGGGCCAGGATGCCGACGGGCTTTTCGCCCGCGACGGCTTCCAGGATCGTCGCTCCGGCTCCGTCGGCGTAGATCATCGAATCCCGGTCATGGGCGTCGGAGACGCGCGACAGGGTCTCCGTGCCGATGACCATGGCCCGCCGGCAGTCGCCGGACCGCAGATAATAATCGGCCTGAATTACTCCTTGCAGCCAGCCCGGACAGCCGAAGGCCAGGTCGTAGGCGACGGTGCGGGGGTTGGCGATGCCCAGGCGGTGCTTGACGCGCGCGGCCAGGGTGGGCACGAAATCGGAGCGGGGGTTGTCGGATCGGACATCCCCGAAATCATGGGCCACAATGATATAGTCCAGGCTTTCGCGGTCGATCCCCGAGCCGGCCAGGGCGCCCTCGGCGGCCAGGGCGGCGATGTCGGAGGCGAACTGGTCGTCGTTTACGTAGCGGCGCTCGGCGATCCCGGTGATCTCCTCCAGCTTGCGGATCGTCTCCTCGTTGGACTTGGTCAGCCGGTTCCCGGAGGCGTCGTAGAACTGATGATTGAGGAAATCCGAGTTGGCCACTCGGCGCTCCGGGATGTAGCTGCCAGTTCCCACGATGATCGAGTGAAGTTTGTCGCTCACGATATCCGGCCTCCGTGAATTTCCAAATATATCATACGCATTCGAGGACTGGACGCAACATCGAATCACGGCCCGCGGGGGGCCGGCCCTTGGGGCGAACTCCCGGGCTTTCCTTAAGCGATAGAAAAAGAATAAAATACGAAATCCCCGGGATCCCGGCATTTCAATTTGCGGCCCTGGCGTCGTTATACATGGCGAGAGGCCCAAGAACGGTCTGGTCGAAAGCCATCCCCGGAAACCCAGGGGCGATCGGAAACCGGACCGACGGTCCTTGAGGAGGTCCATCAATGGAATCCGTCAACCTGGCTCAGAAGCTAGCGCTTTTTACGAAACAATGGCATCCGCACGTGATCGCGGAGGGCGACAGCCTGCAGGTGTACCTGTCGAAAATCCAAGGCGAATTCGTCATGCACAGGCACGATAACGGCGACGAGTTTTTTTACGTCGTCAAAGGCGATATGGAGATGTGTTTCGAAAGCCGTACCGTCATGGTCCGGCAAGGTGAGGTCATTTTGGTGCCGCGGGGAGTCGCGCATTGTCCGAAAACCGACCCTCGTGAAGAAGTGCATGTCTTGGTGATCGAACCTCTCGGCACGACCCATACCGGCCAAATCCACGATGAGAGAACCGTCAAGGAGTTTCCGAGGCTCTGATCAAGAGCGGCGGTTAAAGCATGAGGAGACTATCATGAAACGATGGATCATACAGGCGTGCCGTTGCGTGGTTATCCTCGGGCTCGCCGCGATGGCCGCCGGAAATCCGGCCGGTTCTTGCAGCGGCTCAAGGCTGGCGGCTCCGCTCCAGCTGACTTATCTCGCCAACGAGGGCGTTCTGTTGTCCTGCGGCGGGACCAAGGTCCTGATCGACGCCGTCCTCGACAAACCCCATCCGGATTACCGGGCGCCCGCTCCCGACATCCTCGCCAAGATGATGAAGGGAGAGGCGCCTTTTGACGGCGTGGACTTGCTGCTCGTCACACACAACCACCCCGACCATTTCGAGGCCCCTTTGGCCGCTAAGTTCATGGTTGCCTCCGCGAAAACCGTGTGCGTGGCGCCCGCGGATGCCGTGGCCGAGCTGAGGAAGGCCGCGGAGTGGGCAAAGATCGAGTCTCGCGTCGTCTCGCTCGACCTCAAGGTCGGGGAGAAAACATCCAGGGATATCGGCGGGATTCCCGTCAAAGCCTTACGCACCTTGCACAGCGGCGACCGGGAAGCGCCGATGAATCTCGTGTTATTTATCGATCTTGGCGGCTGGCGCATCTTTCATGAGGGGGACTCGCCGGAGAAAATCGAGGCCATCCGGGCCTTCGGGCTGGGGAGCAAGCCGGTTGACCTGGCCTTGGTCCATTTCTGGTTCCCCCTCGAGCCGAACGCGGCGAAGTTCCTGCAGGAGGAGCTTGCGCCGGATCATATCGCCCTGATGCATCTGCCCATCCGCCTGGAGAGCGATGCGCCCGGCAAGATCGACCAGGTCCGTAAGTACTACAAGGATATCTTCCTGCTTTTACCGGGGATGCCGGCTAAAGAATTCAGAAAATAGCGCCGGCTACAGGCGTCTGGCCATGACGCCCGAATTCGGTATAGAATCCGGACATCGCTCGAGGAGCGACCGGATCATGCCAAGAAAAGCCGCTTTATTCGCCTCTCTCGTCGTCCCGGCTCTGTTGTTGTTCGCCGCGCTGCCCGGTGATCCGCCGGCGTCGCAAGGCCGCCTCCGCCCGCCCATCGACCCGCAGCGCGTCCAGGACCAGGACGACATGACCTGGGCCGACTATCGCCCCATCCCCGGCCGGGAATGGGCCGACCCTTCGCTCAAGCCCGGGCGCGGGTTCAAGCTGGCCGTCGTGGCCATCGACTTTCCCGACCAGCCTTTCGTCATCACCCTGCCCAAGGGCTCGGACCCGTTCGGCAACCCCCAGCTCGACCCCATCGCCCGCGCGGACGTGGCCCGCTTCTATGCCGACTTCTTCGTCAAGCCCGGCGAGGCCAACCACGGCCAGACGATCAACGGCTACTGGATGGAGCAGTCGCGCGGCCAGTTCGGCATCACCGAGGTCGAGGCCTTCGGTCCCTACCGCATGCCCAAACCGATCTGGCATTACGGACTGAACGAGTTCAATCAGAACGCCTCGACCCCCGACGGCAGCAAGCCCGAGGGACGCATGGAGCGCGACTGCGACGAGATCTGGACGGCCGCAGTCGGCCGGGACCTCCGCAAGGATTACGACGCCGTCCTGCGCATGTACGCCGGCTACGACGAGACGGGCGTCTGGCAGGAATTCGGCGAGATGAAGTTCAATTCCAAAGAGGACATCCCGCCCGAGTGGGGCAATCCCAACCCCGCGATGCCCCGTTGGATTTCCACCCGCTATGTCGAGTGGACGAGCTGGCTGGCCGGATCGCGGCAGTGGGGACTGTCCTCGATGCGGCAGGGCGAGAACTCCGGCACCATCACCCACGAGCTGGGGCATTTCGCCTTCAACCTGCCCGATCTCAACAACAATCCCTACGTGAAACCCTACCGGCGCGTCGCGGCGGGGCCCTGGGACATGATGGACCGGGGCAGCTTCAACGGGCCGGGCGGCCCGCACCGCCGCTGGGTGGTGCCGCCCATCCAGGGCGCAGCCATGCCGGCGGGACTCATGGTCCGCAACCGCCTCGAGAACAAGTTCATCACCGAGGACGCTTTCCTGCGCTTGAGCCGCGAAGGCTTGGCCAAATCCGGCCTGGCCGTCGCCGAGGTCACGGCCCGCGCGGTGGAGCCGCTTCCCGGGACGTTCACCGGGATCATGGTCCGGATGGACGGCGCGCTGCCGGTCGACCGCACTCCCGCCGACGACTCGGCTTTGAACCCTCTTTCTCCAGGGACGCCGAACTACGCTTATTACACGATGGAGGTTGTGCAGCGGATCGGATACGACTCGTTCACTCCTGACAACGGCGTCCTGATCGCCAAGAACAAGGACGGCCTGCGCGGCGGAAACGGCGGGCCCAACGGTTTTAACAGCTACATCTGGGTCATCGACGCCCACCCCGAGGACATCAACAAGGTCGACTACATCAAGCCGAATGGGCAAAAGGTGATGCGGACGGTCGCCGACTACCGCCAGCTCAACGACGCCCTGTTCCACGCCGGCCTCGGCTCGGGCAGCGCCTGCGAGTGGATCGATGAGCCGAACCGGCTGCATTTCTTTGTTGTGGATCTGCGTCGGGACAAGGACGGGCTTCTCGTCTATACCCTGGCCGTCCGGTCCTTGGATGGCGCGGGCCCGCAGAAGCGCGGCGTCGCCCTGACGACACCCAAGGCTGTGGCCGTTAAGGGGGTCGAAGCCTCCTTCGACTTCGACCTGATCAACGTGGGTGCGGCCGCCGGAACCGACCCCGCCCTTCATCCCATGGACGCACGCGCCTATCTCGGAGCCGACCTCTATCGGCTTTCCGCGTCGGTGGAGGGGGAGGGTTGGACGGTGGAGCTTCTCAACGCTTTGGCGGCTGTCGATTTCGGGGCGTCCAAGCGCCTCACGGCCGGCGTCGCGGCCGGCGAAGGCGCCGCCAAAACGGCGACCGTGACGATTCGGGCCGTCTCCGAGAGCGATCCGACGAAGATCGCCTCCGCTTCGATCAAGGTGACGCGTTGACCGTTTGGGGAATCAATATTTTTTAGTAGAATAAACGGAAGCATCGAGACCAGCGTAATATTTGGCGATGGGCGCTGTTCCCGGAAAGGCGCAAATTTTCCGTGGCCGTCCGCGGCCGGGGGGGATGAACATGAAAAATCGAACCGTCGCGATGGCCGGAATCCTTGCCGTTCTTGTCCTGCTTATGACGCCCTCTGTCTCTTTTCCGCAGAAGATCGAAACCAAGGACGGCATCCGAATCATCCATAACGTCCAGCCGGGCAAATGGGGGTCGACGCCCAAGGTCCGCCTCGATCCGATCCGCGTCATTGGGGATGTCGATACCGATGCTGAGAATCTTGCCTTCAACATGCCCAAAGACCTGGCTGAAGACAGTCGGGGCAACATCTACATTGCGGACAGCTCGAACGGTCGGATCCAGAAGTTCTCTCCGGCGGGAATGTTCTTGGCCTCTCTGGGCCGCAAAGGGCAGGGGCCGGGCGAGTTCGGCTCGGTCAGTTCGCTGGCCGTCGATGCGGACGACCATCTGTTCGCTTTCGACGACAGGCAGCGTCGGCTGACGGTCCTGACGACCGATGGCAAGGAAGTACGGACAATCAAGTTCGTCAAGACCCCCATCTCCGGCCTGGGGCTAATGAAGGACGGCGCCTTCCTGGCCGCAGAGCCGCTTTCCTCATACCCGGAGCCGCTTTCGCCCAAGATTCTGCTCAAAGTATTCGATGATCAGGAGGCGGTCCGGGCCGAGTTCGGACAGCCGGTCGATTTCGGAGAGCCGGTCACAAATCAAGTCGGCAATTCCGTTTATTTTGCGGTCGGGCGGGATGGCGGTCCCGTGGCTTCCTTCAGCTATCAGAATCGGATTGAGAAATATACGCCAGCAGGTCAAATTATTTGGAGCGCGGACCGGCCGCTGAACTTCGACACCAAAGTGATCGAAAAGGGGGAGTTCAAGAGGACGGCTCGCTCCTCCACCTATCGAGGACCTAATATGAACCGCTGCTCCAACGGAGTTGCGGTCGATGCGGCCGGCCGCATCTGGGTGGTCACCTATCGACGGCAGATCAAGCCCGAAGAAGTCATCCGCATATCCATGTCCGGGAATCAGTCGGGCTCGACTCGAAAAGTGGAAGGGAACACGGACCTTCGAACCACCGACATGTATCAATTGGACGTCTTCAACGGCGAGGGCGCTCTCTTGGGAAGCCTCCCCGTCTCGCAATTCGTCGACGGGATTTGGATCTTCGGCGACCGGCTCTACCTTCTCGACCGCGACCGGGGCGTCGCCTATCATCAATATCGGATCGTCGAACGCTGACGGCGACGAGTGATTTCCGGCTCATCCTTCTCCGACGGAGGGCCGCAGAGCCGTGTCGCGTCGTCGTCCAGTACAAGCGCTTGACAACGTGTAGCCTACTGGCTACAATCCAACTGCGCGGGAGATTCGCTAAGCTGAGATCTTCGCAAAAACCATTACGACCAAATATGATGTGACCGAACACCTTCGTACCCCTGAGGAAATGGCTGCTTATCTCGAAGCCTGCATCGAGGAGGCGGATGGCGACGCCGCTTTCATTGCCAAGGCTCTGGGCGAAATCGCTCGGGCTAAAGGAATGTCCCAAGTGGCGCGGGATGCCGGTCTGTCCCGGGAGAGCCTTTATAAGGCCCTTTCGGGCGAGAGAAGCCCAGGCTTTGATACGATCCTTAAGGTGATTAAAGCGCTCGGTTTAAAATTGCACGCGGAATCCATGCTTCCGGCGCGGACATCCAGAGCCGCTCGTTGAGTCGAAAAGGGAGGCTTCCAGGCTAAACGCTTGCAGCGATTGCCGCTGCAAAGCGCGACTAAATATTTTCCCTGATTGTTCTCCAGCGCATAGGAGGAAGCTCAGGTGATTTGCGGCTGATGGAGGCCGCAGAGCCGTGTTCGGTCCGGTTTTCACAGCCGGGGGAAGATCGCCGACCTGCGCGGGAATTGAGGATGACCAGGATCTTCATGCCGTCACCTAGCGATGGTATTCCCGGCCGCGGATTTGTGTCAAGAACTCAAATAGGGATGGCCAAGAGCAGCCGCCGGTTTTCATCGAGGCTTCGTACTTTCGCAGCAGGGGTGATAAAATACGGGCAGTCTCGGCAGCGTTCCGAAAAGAAAGCTTCCATGAAAAAGATAAAGCTCTCCGACCGAAATATGATTCCAATTGATCCCGCCCATCCGGAAGCGATGTCCCGGGCCGGGCAGGAGGGACGCGATGGATGACGCTTTGAAGACGGCCAGAAATTGCCGGCATTTCGCCATGTGCAAAATCGATTTTCTGGGAAAAGGGGTTTGCGCGTCAGGTCTGGAAAAACAGTATGTGAGCTTTTATCCCGAAGGCCGCATGGACCTCTATGCGGCCCTGGTCGAAAATGCGATCCCCATCACCGAAAAATGCCTGGAGATTGCCGATAGCTGCAACCTCTGCGGAAAATGCGATTATCCCTGTTACTTTGTCAATGAGATGCGTCCCTCGATAGTCATGAAAGCGTTGAAAGATCATGTCGCGGCTTTTCGTCGAAGTGGAGGCAAAATAGTCCCCGCGAAAGAGGACGGATTTCTGGCCGAATTGAAGGAGATCGTCGGCGATGAGTGGGCCACCGCCGATGCCGCCATCAGGATCGCCTATCATCATGACCTTTGCCCCCATGTCACTTTCAAAATGCCGACCTATGTCGTCATGCCGAATTCCAAGGAAGAAATTTCTTCCCTCATCAGGCTCCTGAATAGAAAGGAAATACCCTATGTCGTGCGGGGCAACGGAGCGTCCAGCCATGGATTGGTGTTCAGCGAAGGCGTCATCCTGGACCTCAACCGCATGAAAACCATCGATTTTGAGGAAAAGAACTGGTCCGTCAAAGTCGGTCCGGGGACTGCCGCATTCGATCTTCAAAGAGAGGCTCAAAAGCGCGGCTATCGGGTGCATACAGCCGAGCCGGCGGCCCTCGTTTGCGCCAATATCATGACATCCGGCCTGCTGTCCACATTTTCCACGACCTACGGCATCTCCGCCGACAACTTCATCGACGCGGAGTTCATCGCCAAGGACGGCTCATTATTCAGCCTGAATGATCCGACCGCGCCCAATCTTTTCTCCTTCCGGAATTCCCTTGCCGAGCATGAGGCCACTGCCGTTTGCGTATCGGTCAGCATGAAGCTCCATCCGGTTACCGCCGACGAGAAAGGCATTCTTGTGCC
Source organism: Candidatus Aminicenantes bacterium (assembly GCA_026393855.1). NCBI lineage: Bacteria > Candidatus Aminicenantota > Candidatus Aminicenantota bacterium. The sequence continues at coordinate 26,593 of JAPKZJ010000075.1, read as the reverse complement.
GTTCGAATCGCTTGAAAAAGCCCTCGATTTCTCCCGAGAGTGCGCCACCCGCCATATCGGCCTGGCCATCGGAATCCTGGGCAGCGAGTTTGCATCCTCTTTCCTGGCCCCGACAAAAAAACGGGCCGCTGAAGCGAAGGATGTCTTTGCCCATATATTGGGCATGCCCTATCTGGTCCTTCTCATCGGAGACCGGTACGCGATCCGCTCCGTCCATGATATGGGGCACCCCGTCATCGACCAGAAGCTTTTTAAAATCCTCTTTCATGGACTATCGGCCTTGAAATCCGCGCCCTGGCTGGACCTCCTGAAGGATCTTTCGGATGAAGATCCCTACTCCTATCTCAAGCTCGGGCGATTCGCCGAGCTTGCCGAAACGGCCTTGGCGCCTTCTCCCCAACAGCTGACCCGGGACATGGATCCCGAGTTGAGCTCGTTTTTTGAAGAGCTTTACTCCAGGCCGGAAATGACCGATCTGGTCTGGCTGAACACGTTCCGGATCATGAGCTCCCGATATTGCCGGGAAATGCCCTGCGTTGCGCTGGTTTTGTACCTCCCGATCGAGGCCCCGCTGATCCTGGAAATGCAGGACAAGCTGAGAGAAATCGGAGCGAAGCACCACCTGAAAAGCGAATTAGGATTCATCACCCCGTTCGACAACGGTAAACGGTGCGTTTGGGAATACGATTATTATTTCGACCATCATGATCCGGCCGAGATTTCCAGGGTTCAACAGGCGACCCAGGAAGCCGGGGCCCTGTTGGACGAATACTCCCTGAAAACCGGCACGATCCGCCAGGTCCGTTACGTAGTCAATCAGGGCTGCTGCCGGAAAGAAAACCTCTTGTATTCCTGATCGGCTGAAGAAGGCGCTTTATGCCGGGAAAAGACAAACCCATCATCGCCCTCACCGGGGCCACCGGCTTTTTAGGAAGCCACATCATGGCCGCGCTGCTCCGAAAGGGATATACCGTCATCATTCTCGGCCGGTCCGCGAAATCCGAAACCCTGGGGCAAAGAATCACCAGGCTTTTAGGATGGTTCGGGATGGACGAGTCCGTCGACCGGCCGGAGACGATGGACATTGACTTCAGCAAACCCCTGCTCGGAATTCCGGAGCCGCAATACCGGGAGCTCTGCGCCAGGACCGATCAGATCATCCACTGCGCATCCGATACGAATTTTTCGGAACGCAAACGGGACCTCGTTTTTGAGGCCAACGTGAACGGTTTGCAGGGCATCCTGGAGATGGCGGCCCGCAGCCGGGCGACGAATTTCCACTATATCAGCACCGCATATGTGGCCGGCGCCGACGATACCCTCTGCCGGGAAACACTCCCCGAAGCTTCCGTGTTCGTCAATGTCTATGAGGAAAGCAAGGCCCGGGCCGAAAAGATCATCGCCGCCCATTGCGCCCTGAATTCGATCCCTCTGACCATCAACCGGCCGTCCATCGTCTACGGAGATTCACGGACGGGCCGTTCGCTCAAATTCAACGCGCTCTATTTTCCCATCAAATCGCTCCAGCATATCAAGGAGATCTATCTGAACGACATCCGTCTCCATGAAGGCAAAAGAGCGCGGGAAGTCGGAATATCGCTCGATCCCCAGGGCCGGCTCAATTTGCCGCTGAGGATGGTTTTGCCGCGGAAGGGCTCGATCAACCTCATTCCCGTGGATTACTTTGTGGCCACGACCATGGCCCTCATTGAGGACAGCCCGGACGGGGGCGTTTTTCATCTGACGAATTCCTCTCCGATGAGCCCGAAAACTCTGGCCGCCTACACCGAACGATTCATGAACGTCCGGGGCCTGGAGATCGCTTACGGCCGGGCCGGTGATCTTGTCCCGCGCAATGCCGCGGAAGAGCTGTTCGATGGCTTGATAGAGCCTTACCGGCCCTATTTCTCCGACACTCGGGTCTTCCAACGAACGCATACGGATGCCGCCAGCGGCGGAATCCAGCCGCCGGAATTCACTTACGAAATATTCGAGCGCTGCATGGACTTCGCCTCCCAGGTCCAATGGGGCAAGAAATTGTTTTCCCCGGGGCTCTGAGGCGGCCGACGCCGGAAGGGCGCTTCAGGAGCTTTTGACGGCATAGCCCATGTACATCACCGCCCGGCTGCGGCCTTCGACCATCCGGATGTTTTCGCCCAGCTCTCGATACGACATTCTACCGCCGGCCCTTTGGCGCAAAAAGCGTTGAATCCGGAGAATGGAATTGTCCGGCTTCAGTCCCTGATGCTCCATCCACCGGAGATGGTTCATTGGGAGGAGCGACTTGAGTTCGCGCGGTTTAATGAACATCTTCCAGACGTGAAGATCGGCCGGCATGAACGCCCAGGGCTTCCATTCCTGGCCTATTTTAATGGCCACCAGCTTGCTGATCAGGGTGCGGTTGAAGGTGTCATAAATAAACACCCCGCCCGTTTTTAAAACCCGCGAGATTTCGGAAACGACCTTCGGCAAATCCCGGACGTGTTCCAGAACGTCGCAGCAAAACACCGCGTCAAAGGAGCCGTCGGGGAAGGGGAGCGATTCGCCCACCCCTTTCAAATATCGAATATTCAACCCCCCGGATCGGGCATGATCGGCCGCCGCGCGCAGGGAGGGTTCTGAAGGATCGATCCCCGTGGTATCGAACCCCATGCGGGCGATCTCTTCGCTTAAAATCCCCCCTCCGCACCCGATCTCCAAGGCCTGCTTCCCGGAAGGATTGATTTTAAGGTCTCCGAATAATTTCCTCTTGGCATAGCCCACCCGGGCGGGATTGAATACATGCTTCATCTGGTGAAAAGCCGAGTCGGGCTGCCACCAAGTCTCGCTTTCGGTATTGTAAACGGCGTTGTCGATCCGATCGTAAACGGCGGACGCCACCCTGGAAAGGAGACGGCGATTCTGCCCTCCCATCAACGCGCCCTCAGGCCTTCAGGAATGCCAAGCCGAGGCGGACCTTCGGCCCGGTCCTTGTACAAAAGAACGGAGTTCAACCACATATTTTACTTGGGGCGAGGAGCTAAAAAGATTATCTCGGCCTTTCCAATCAAACCCGACAGCAGCAAGGCGCTTTTTTCATTGAACTTGTTTTTCACATTTGTTCTGGCATAGGCGGGCTTGTCTGGATTTCTTAGATCCCCCACGATCCGGTTGTTCCAGGTATTGATGACCTCAACCTTGATTTCATTGCTTCCCGGTTTGAGGTGCCCGGTCATGTTGGCCCGGTAGGGCGGGGTCCAGATAATCCCGGCATCATATCCATTGATGATGACCCTGGCTGTTTCCTGAATGTCCCCGAAAGCAACGTAAACAACCGGCGTTTCTGCGAGCGTCTCCTCGGTAACCCAAAATTCCCTGCTATAGGTTGCGGCCCCAGAGTAGTATTTTACGCCGGCTGAATCGATATCCGGCCAGCTGGTAAGCCGATCCATCTGATAGGTCGCGGGGCCACCCATTCCGGGATTGAAACGGACCTTCCAGTTATTGGTGATATCGATCTTGGCGACTTCATGGGCGCTGCCCGAAAATCCAAACTGCAGATCTGCGCCGATCCCCGGATCGTTCTTCCCCGACGACCTGTCCCTAAAAACGACGAATCGGGAGGCCAAAGGATCCATCATCAATTCCATGCGGATCCCGACGCCCGATTTTTCATAGCTGACCTTCCGTTGGATCAGGCCTGTTTCCGAATCCCACAATTCGGGAACCCTGCTCGAGCCGACCCTGAAGGTGCATGTGATCCGCTGGGCGTTTGGGCTGCTGTTGGAAACGAAATAAATGTCTTCTGTCTCAGTCCGGCGATGAATGAAATCGATGGTGTACCGGCTGTTGTCAAGGCCTTGGACTTCAAGATCCGGCCTCACATTCATCTCTTCCAATGCTTCTTTCACCGATTTGCCCCAGTAAACCTTCCCTTTACCGTAGGCGTTTGAAAAATTCTTTTTGCCGTCGGCCTGGCCCCAGAGCTTCGCGGCGATGGCTTTCACTTCGTCGTCGCATTCGGGATAATTCGCCAAAGAGGTGGTCCTTTCCGGCTTGGGACCGATCACGGTGGCCCCGTCGGACACCAGCTTCTCAAGGCTCTTTAAAACTTCATAGGAAATATCGGCCCGGTCCGGAAGCAACATCACCCGGTAAGAAATGCCGGAGGGCAGCACCAGCTTTCCGTCTTCCACCCGCAAGGCGGTGGTGATGACGTCGGCATTGATGTAGTCATAATCATACCCGGGCAACGCTCCGACATTGACCGGTTTGGGCTGCCCGCAATGCAGACACTGGCTGTCGTCGTATTTCGGGGTAATGTTCGGGTCGATCCGTTTGGGCGGCACCAGGTTGGGCGCCTGGTCCCCGTAATAGAGGCAGGCGTCGGCGACGAAATTTCCCTGTCGCAAGAGATAGGAGCAGCGGCTGAGATAATCCATGAACGGCCGCGCCATATCCCACCAGGTGGTGTTGACGTTGAGGTGCTCCCCGGCATGATAGGCAAATCCCGGCTTGCCGGCGATTTCGGGATTGTGGGCGAAGGTGTGGAAAACAATTTGGTTGAGGCCCTGGCAGAAGGCGATGTCGATCAATTGCTTATAGTCGGCCGGGCCATGTTGCCAATGGTTCCAGCCCGTCAATGATTCCGCGGCGACCACCTGCTTTCCGTAGATATGGGCCGCGCTGGCGGCCTCCCGGGTCACCCAGAATTGCGCCCGGTTCCAAAACTCCCCCATGGGGACATCGGAATTTCCAAGCCCTTTCAGCGGATCCACCCGCGGATAGCCTCCATGGCCGGCCTCGGCGAACATCTTGATCCCATTCTTATGGGCGATCTCGACGGACTGGGCGAAATGGTTTTCGATGATCATATCGCTTACAAGGCGGCTGTAATCTCCCTGGAACCGCTCCCCAACAATCCCGTCCTTACTGCGGTATCCCTGCAGGAGAGGCAGGAATGACCGGGGATCGTATCCGTACCGGACTTTAAATTCCTGAATGAAGCCGGGGGTCCAGTCTTTCGCGGGCCAAACCTCATAGCTGTCGACCTCCAGGAATTTCAATTGATTTGGCGGCGTGCTGACCCGGGCCAGCCGGGTCAGGATCGTATCGAAATGGATCTTCGTCGCCCTTCGGCTCAGATGATCGATCATCGGTCCGTTGGAATTTGGACTGGGGCATTCCAGCTTCTGACCGGTATTGCACATGAAAAATGAGATGACATCCCATTTCCCCTTGGGCACATCCCAGTCGATAGACTGATCTGCCGTCGTGAACTCATCCAAGCAAACCGGCTTATTCCCGGAATAATCGATCTCCTTGGCCTGGGAATGCGGCGTGGCGACCGAGGTGATCAATAAGCAGGCTTTGGCTCCCTTGGCACCGTTTTCTGGTCTCGCAACCCTGATTTTCTTCTTTAATGGCCCTTCAACTAGCTGGGTTGTACTAAGCAGCTGCTTGCTTGCATCAGCCTCATCTATCCAATCACCCCCTGCATTCCAGCTGCTGGAGGCTACCATCCCCAGATCCAGCCCAAGCCGACCTGCTGTTTTCAAGGCCAGGGAAATGGTTTCCAGCGATTGGTCGCCTAGGAAAGCGGGACCTGCGGGAATCATTTTCCCGGGATCGGCGAGCGCGCCGACATCCCAAATTAATGCTCCGCGCATGCCCTGTTTTTTCATTTCTTCGAGTTCATAAACCATTTTTGCGGTGTCGACGTAACCGTTTAACCAAGCCCAAAAGGCCAATGGCCTGTATTCCGTTGAAGGGTTTTTAAACCCTTCCTCTAATTTCCCCCCTGATGGCATTTTGGCGGCACACTGCACCAGCAGCAATGACATGCCTAAAAGGAATGAAAGCGTCTTGATTCGTCTGAGTAATTGCATTCTCATATCTATTCCGGAGTGGGATTAATTAGAAAATAACACACTTTTGCCGGAGGCGAGTCCGCCCCGGCCGCTTCACGACTTGCGCAGCAGCCAGCGCAGGGCGTTCTTCTGCAGCTTGATGTATTCGGGGTTCCACAGGCCGGGGATGGTGTGCCCGGGGGCCATGTAGCAGACCCGCCCTTTGCCCAGGTCGTAAGCCCAGCAGGCCTCGCACGTCGCGCCCTGGTCGCCATACTTTTCCGTCTTGTAGGTCAGCCCTTCCTCGTTGACGCTGCGGACTAGGACCGTCTTGGGGTCCTTGTCATAGATGAGATAGTGCTGTTCTTCGGTGACCACGAAATCCTTAACCCCGCGGGTGATGGGATGATCGGCGACGATCTTCATCTTGTAGGGGCGAAAGCCCGTGTGCCCGGTGAACAGCGCGCCCTCGACATGGCGGAAATCAATGTTGCCGCCGGAGATGTAGTTGGCGTTGTGGAAAAACCAGGCCGACCCGCCTCCCTCGACGAATTCGCGGATGACTTTGCCCTGCGCGGGTGCGAGCCAATTGACGGCCGTCTCGTCCAGCCCCTCGACGGGCGGATCGCTGACGATCTTGACCTTGTCCGGCTCCATGAATGGATACGTGGTCGTATACCCGCCGGGGAAAGCCAGGCCGTCGCAGAGCATGAGCAGGATCTTGTGCCCGGCGAGCCTTGCCGCGTCGAAATCGGAGGGCGCGGGCGCGAACTCTACAGTCGCGCCGCCTTCCTTGACCAGCGTTCGGGTGAAAGCGGTCCGGAGGAAGTCGAAGCTGTGCCAGCGGTCGCCGATCACGGCCAGGACGTCGGCCTTGGCCGGTCCGGCCTCCAGCCGGGCGGGAAGCGCGGCCGCGCCGAGGGCCGCGCCCGCTCCCATCAGGGCCGTGTTTCGAAGAGCCGCGCGCCGCGAAATGGATTTGTCGTTGTTCATGGTCGAGCCTCCTTTAGGCTTTCGCCGCGGCCCGCGGCTTGACCGGCCGCCGCCGCCACCAGCCGGCCAGCAGCGATCCGGACACATTCATCCACGGGCCGAAGATGGCCGGGGCGAGGGCGGCGCTGGTGCTCTTGAGCACGTCGATGGCCAGGCCCGAGGCCATGCCTCCGTTCTGCATCCCAACCTCCATGGCCACGGCCCGGCAGGCGCTCTCATCCAGGCGGGCCAGGCGCGCGCCCCAGTAGCCGAGGCTGTATCCCGCCCCGTTGTGGACGATCGCGGCCAGGATGAGAAGCGGGCCGACCGAGAGGAGCTGATCGCGCGACTGGGCGGTGATGACGGCGATGATGAGGCAGATGGCGGCCATGGAGATGACCGGCAAGGCCTTGTCCATCCACCGCTCGGGCCCGCGCAGCCAGACCGTGATGACGAGCTTGGCCAAGGTGGACAGGGCCAGAAGGGCGAAGCCGAGGATGAGGCCGGAGCGGAGCGGCGACAGTGCGCCCCACCAATCGCCCGGCGCTCGGAGGACGGCCGAGCCCGCAGCCAGAAAAGCGGCGCTGGCCAGCGCCAGCGTCCCCACCTCCCGGGTCCATCTCTTCCGGCCGTAGAGGATTCCGTGGGCGGCGAGGCCGGCCACGATGGGGATGATGATCATATTGAAGATGGACATCATCATGGCCGTGACGTCGACGGGGATGAGCCGCCCGGCCAGCGTCTTCATCCAGAAGGGTGTCACGAACGGCGAGAGCAGGGTCGTCCCCGAGGTGATGGTTACCGACAGGGGCACGTTGCCCCCGGCCAGGTAGGTCATGACGTTGGAGGCGACGCCGCTGGAGACCGACCCGATCAGGATGATGCCGGCCGCCACCTCCGGCGGAAAGCCGAAGGTCATAGCGATCGTGTAGCCGACCAGGGGCATGATCGTGAACTGCAGGAAAATCCCGAGCAGAACCGGTCCCGGCATGGCCAAAACGTTCTTGAAATCCTTGCCGCTGAGCGTCGTGCCGACGCCGAAGGTGATGATCTGGATGAGCGGGACGATGAGGATTTTGAGGTCCGTCCCGAACCAGGACCGGAAGATCGCCGGCCGGAGCATGGACGCGGCCACGAATATCAGCACCCAGAGGGTGAAATTGTACTTGGCATAGAACCGCCTCCAACGGCCGGCGGGCTTGGCCTCGGCGCTCATAGCTTGTAGAGCTCCGCCATCTTCTCGTTGGGCTTGTATTTCATGATGCACTTTTCGAGCGGCGTCCCCAGAAGCTCGATCTTGTCGGGGTTGCCCTGGCCCATCCCGGCTTCGGCCATGACGTTCAAGTAGTTGACGATGCGGGGATCGAAGCCCATGACCCGGGTTCCGGTGACGTCGGCCGCCACGGCGTCCAGGCTGGCCAGGGCCACCCGCGAGGCGATGGGCGCGCCCCAGGCCGGGCCGTTGCCCTCGATGCCGACGTAGCCGTCGATGATGGCCAGATCGGGGAAGACCTCCTGCCCGATGTGGAACATGTTGTAGTGCAGCAGGTCGTTCCGGGCCGGGGCCGCCTGGTGCATCAGGCCCTTGTCGTTGACCTTGTAGTCGTTGAGGGGTGAGGCCATGATGACGTTCTTGATCGACAGGGTGACAAAGACGTAGTTGTGGGTCTTCATCCGGGCCACCGAAATGACGTAGAGGTCGGGATCCAGGAGCGAGTTGACGATCCGGATGCGCGAGGGCTTGTTGTCCAGCCCCAGGACATAGCGGTTCTGGAAGCCGTCCGTGTTGAGGTCGAAGAGGCGGGCGTTGTATTCCTTCTCCAGCCGCTGGTAGTTGTTGTAGCGGAATCCCTCCATGGTGTTGTGGAAGCTGGATTCCGCGATCAGGATCTGGCTTTTGACGACGGGGCTGATGAAATCCAGAACGGCCCGGATCGCATCGACGTGGGTGACGCAGGCGGCGCAGTCGGCCAGGACGATGTTGGGCTTGATCAGGACTTTTTTATTCCCGATCGAGCCCAGGATCTCGTCCTTGATCAGCTCGAGCGAGCGGGTCACGATCTGGTAGCGGCCTTCCCCTTTGACCAGCGAAACCCGGGCCTGGGGGGCGGCCTGGCCCAGTCGGTTGATGGGAAAATGGATTTGCCCGTAAGGGTCGTCAGGCCGTCCCGGCTCGGCCGCGTCCGCTCGAAGCGGGGTCAGCAAGGCTTTCCCTCCCAGCGCCGCCGCGCCGATGGCGCCGCCCATTCGCTTCAGGAAATCCCGGCGTTGGAGTGCAAAACGATCGGCCATGTTCATCCTCCCGTCCGGGTTTATTTCGGCCCGTACTTCAGGCCCTTGACGGCCGTCTGGACCTTAAAGATCTTGTCGTAGCCGACGATGAAAAGCGTCTGCATGTCGTCGCCGCCAAAGCAGCAACTAACCGGATAGACGGGTGTGTTGATGATCCCGAGGAATTCGCCCTTGGCGCTGAACACCTGGACGCCCATGTAGGTGGCCACATAGAGGCCGCCGTTCGCGTCGATGGTCATGCCGTCCGCGCCGCTCGACCGGCCCTTGCGGGCGACGACTTCGGGCGTCAGGACGAGCAGGGCGAATTTGCGCGGATTCGCGACACCGCCGTCGTCCTTGACGTCAAAGGCCCAGATCCAATTGTCCTTGTCCGAGTCCACGTTCCAGAACGACTCGTTGTCGTAGGTGTTGTTGACGTAGAGGGTCTTGCCGTCCGGGCTGAGCAGGATGCCGTTGGGCATGGCGAAGTCGTTGGGCGGGATGATCCGGACGAGCTTTCCGTCGGGCCGGATGTAATAAACGGCCCGTCCGGGCTGGAACTTCTTGGCTTCGGGCGTGAACTGCGGGTCGGTGAAATAGATCCCGCCCTTGGCGTCCGTGACGATGTCATTGGGGCCGTCGATCGGCTTGCCCTCGAAAGTCGAGGCCAGCGTCTTGACGATCTTGCCCTTGACGGTCATCTCAACAACCCGGTGGCCGAACATGTCGCAGACGGCCAGGTTGCCGTTGGGGAGCGGCATCAGCCCGTTGGTCTGCAAGCCTTTCGAGATCACGCGGTAGGTTCCGTCCGGATCGACCTCGACCGTCTTGCTCTTGGCCGGGCTCCCGTTCCATTTCTGGTCGAAGAACATGCTCGAGACATAGAGCTTGCCGGCAAGCCATTTGGGGCCTTCGTTGAAGGTCAAGCCAGGGCCGCTCTTGCTCCCGTCCACGAAGAGCTCGACCTCGGCCGAGGCGGGGATGACGGCGTGGAAGGCCGCGTCGCGCGCTTCCTTCTTGGCCGTGTAATCCGGCCGCGGCGGGAAGAAGACGTCGAGGACGTCGCAGCCGACTTCGCCGACCGCCCCGCCGTGGACCATCGTTGCCGGCAGGTAAAGCAGATCGCCCGTCTTCATCGGCACCGTGGCGTCCAGGATGAGCTCGTCCATGGCTCCGCGCAGGACGCACATCAATTGCGCCTCGGGATGGAGGTGGGCGGCGAAGTTCATCCCCGGGTCCATGCGCAGGAAGCTCAATTGCGCGCCGTGCCCGCCGATCAGGCGGGAATTGGCCCCGGGCTGAAGCTCGGTGAATTGAATGTCGTTCAGGTCGTAGACCGTCCCGGGCGTCACCGTGGGCGCGATCGGGAATTGGACGTCCGGAGCCGGGGGAGCGTCCGCGACCCCAGCCTTGGCCAAATAATCGGCCCGCACCGGCCAGTAGACTTCGACGATCTCGGCCCCCGCGACACCGGCTTGCACGGCGTTCTCGGTGCCTTTCTCCAGGAGCAGGAGGTCGTTACGCGGTGTCCGGCCGTGGGTGCCGTCGGGGTCTTCGCGCGTCTCGGCCCGCATTTCGACGTTCGCTCCTCCGAGGAACTGGCTGACCGCGCCTTTCATGACGACCATGATCCGCTCGGCTGGGAGGGTCTCCTTGGGAAGCGAGGCGCCCGGATCGAGGGTCAGCCAGGCAACGAGATTGCCCTTGGCCCAGTACATCTTGGCTTTGACGCCGGGCGCCAAAAGGACCTCGGGGAGCGAGGCCAGGGTCGTCATGACGCCGTCGGCCAGGTTCGGGACCGCCCCGCGCGAAGGGATGTCGCCGCGGGTGCGGACGACGATATTTTTCTCGGTGATCAGTTTATCGTTCTTGGCCGCCCAAGCTGGCTTCTTGGCGCAGGCGGGGAGTGCGGCCAGCACGAAGGCGGCCAGCAGGACCGCCAGGATGGATGCAGTGATCGTTCGCTGTTTTCTCATCGGATCGTTCCTTTACTTGGCCTGGTCGTGGCGATTGCCCATGTACAGCCAGAGCATAGGCTCGTCCGTGGCGTTGATGGAGCTGTGGGGGACTTTCCGGTTCGGCGGGATCAGGAAGGCCTCGCCCGGCTCCTGGTGGAAGAGACGGTTGCCGAGCAACAAGAGGCTTGTGCCCTTGAGCTGGCACCAGATCTCTTCGCAGCCGGGGCCGTGGACGTGCGGCTGGGCGATGTCGAACTTGTCGATGGAGACGATGGCGAAGCCCACCGGGTTGGCAAACTTGGGCGGCGTGTCCCAGCCGAAGCCGCGCCCGATGTGGGCCCAGTGCATGCCGATGCTCGGTACGGAGTTATGGTAGTCCCCGACGGAAATCGTCTTGTTCGGGACGAAGCCGGGTGTCGTCCCCTCGACGACCATGATCGCCTCCAGGAAGCAATCGCTCGGGTTGAGGACGCGGAACTCGACGCCGGCCGGGATAAAGACGGCCGTGCCGTCGCTGATCTCCTTCGATTGGCCCGCCGATTCGACCTTGCCCGAGCCGCCGTTGACGTAGAGGAAGACCTGTTCGTCGGCACTCTTGAAAGGCCGGGAGTTGGTGCGGGGCTCCAGGGCCGCCCGCTTGTAGGCCTTGATGTATTTCAGCACCGCTCCGCGCCTGGGCGGGGCGAGCGGGTCGCCGGGCGTCAGGATGTCACGCTCGATGAAGCCGCCGTGGCCCTCGTAAGGCACGGAGTTGCGCCAGTGGTTGATGTAGAGGTAGACGTCCGTGTCCAGGCCGGGGTGGCGGTGATTGGACAGCGCGTCTTCGGCGAATGACGGGTCGGGCTCGACGGTGAGCTTCGACTGGACCTGGCCGAAGGCCAGGGCCATGGCCAGCAAGACGGCTCCGCTCAGAACGGGAACGATTTGCTTCATGATCACTCCTCGGGGGCCGTGGGCGCAGGCCCGGCCCTCTATGTCAGATGATAGATCTCGGTCATCTTTGGGCCGGCCTTGAACTTGAAAAGGCACGACTCGAGCGGCGTCCCCAGAATCGGGATTTTTTCCACATCGCCCGCGCCCAGCCCCGCCTCGGCCATGGTCCTGAGGTAGAGGATGCGCGACGAATCAAAGCCCATGATTTTTGTGCCGACGATGTCCGCGGCCAGCGGATCGCGGCTGGCCAAGGCCAGCCGCGTGTCGAGCGGCGTTCCCCAGGCCGGGCCGTGGCCCTCCATCGACTCGAAGCCATCGATGACGGCCAGGTCGGGCCAGACCCGGTGGGCCATGTGAAAGAGATTGAAGTGCATGATGTCGTTGAGGGACTTCTCCGCGCCGTGGAGAAAGCCCTTGTCGCTTTTCTTGTAGTCGTTGACGGGTGCGGCCATCAGCACGTTCTTGAGAGAGAGTGTGACGAGCACGGTGTCGTGGGTCTTCATCCGGGCCAGCGAGATGAGGCAGACGTTGGGATCGACGAAATCGGCGTAGACCCGGATCGGCTGGGGCGCCTGATCTTTGGTGAAGACGTAATAGGGCTTCCACGAAGGCGAGGCGTTGAGATCGACGAGGGAGACGCCGAATTCCTTGACCAATGCTTCGTAGCCGTTGGCCTTGAAGCCGGCCGCGGTGTTGAGGACGCCGGACTCGGCTACTGTGATCGGCTTCGTGCAGCGCGGCTTGAGAAATTCCAGGACCGCCCGCACGGCGTCGACGTGGGTGATGGCCAGGGGGTTCTTGTCCACGGCCATGTTGGGCTTGATCAGGACGCGCTTCTTCCGGTCGACGGCCGCCCAAACGTCGTCCTCGATGAGCTTGAGCGACTGGAAGATGATCTCGCGCCGATCCCGCCCTTTGACCAGAGCGACCCGGGAGGCAGCGCCCACCGCCGGGCGGGCGGCCGGATTTGCGGCGGCCTCGATCCGGGGTCTCCCGGCGCCGCTCCACAACGGGCTCCCAGCCAGGCCGGCTCCGACCATACCCCAGCCGGCCGTTTTGAGGAACGTTCGCCGGTCACAAGGCGCGGGCTCGCGTTTCATTGGTTTCCTCTCACTTCCGGCATCCGAAGAACAGCCAAAGCATCGGCTCACCGCCGGCGTTGATTGAGCTGTGCGGAACCAGATTGTTCGGAGGAACGAGGAAAGCTTCGCCGGGCTCCTGGTTGAAAAGCCGGTTCCCGAGCAGAAGAAGGCTGCGCCCCTTGACCTGGAGCCAGATCTCCTCCGCGGCCGCCGGATGCGAGTGCGGCTGGGCGATATCGAACTCGTCGATCGACACGGGGACGAAGCCCATGGGGTTCCGGAATTTCGGCTCGATGTCGTAGATGAACGGCCGGGCGATATGGGCCCAATGGGCCCCCAGCAGCGGCAGGGAATCGCCGCATCGTCCGACGGAGATCGTCCGGTTCGGTACGAAATCCGCCGGTGTCTCCTCGGCGGCTAGCAGGAGCTCGAGCGGCGCCAGGCCGGGGTTTTTCAGTCGATATGTGATTCCCGGCGGGATCACGACGGCCGATCCGTCCTCGAGCGCGACGGCTTTGTCCTTGATCGTCAGGGTGCCGCGCCCGTTCATGACGTATAGAAAAACCTGCTCGCGAGGATCGCTGTAATCCCGCGTCTCCGCCCCGCCGGCCAGCTCGGCCTGGTTGTAGGTTTTCAGAAACCGCAGGACCGCGCCTTTCTGTGCCGGCTTGAAGGGATCGCCCCGCCGGAGAATCTCCCGCTCGACCAGCCCGCCGTGACCCTCGTGAGGCGGCGAATCCCGCCACTGGTTGAGATAAAGGGAGACGTCCGTGTCCAAGCCCGGATGGCGGCGGTTCCAGTCCGCGTCTTCCCGGTAGGAGGGAGCGGGCGTAACATCGGTTTTCTGTTGGGCGTGGGCTAGCGAGATGGCTACGACGGCGGATGCCGCCAGAAGGATAAAAAGCCGTTTAGGCATATCCAAGTGCGGAGCTTTCAAGCGGTTTTTTATCACAGGCCACCCGGCGGGTCAAACCGCGAACGAGCTTTATCGCCAGATGATCTTAAGGTCGTGCTTTGGTCGCCAGCCTTTCACGGCCAACGCATAATGGTTTCCCCGCCGATCGAGATCGAAGCGCGTCCGACCCTCGTCCTCTAAAAGCGTGAACGAGGACTTGGCGTCGGCGTAGATATGGATAATCAGCTTTTCGATCGGCCCTTCGGGAATCCGCTCGGCGTCGGCCATCATCGGCAGAATGGCCCCGGCCCGGACGAAGATCGGGATGCGCGATAGGGGCACCTTGAGCTTGAGGCTCTGTCCGGCGGCGTATCGGTCGCCGGTCCAATAATCGATCCACTCGCCGCCCTCGCCGTTTTCCGGTGAAGGGGCCGTTTTTCTCTTTTCGCCCTTGGCGCCTTTTGTCCCCTGCTTGGCTGTATCCAGGTGAGGTAGGTAGACGGTTCTTGTCCCCGACGGATCGACGACGGGGGCGATGAGAAGCCAAGGCCCCAGCATGAACTCGAGGTCGTGGCCATGGACGCTCGGATCATCAGGGAAGGCCAACGGCAGCGCCCGCATTACGGGCAGGCCCGTCGCCGCCGCCTCATGGGCCAGGCTGTAGAGATACGGGAAAAGCCGATAGCGAAGGCGGACGAATTTTCGGACGATCCGCAGAGCGTCGGGTCCGAAGATCCACGGCTCGCGCGGTCCGTCGCCGTGCATCCGGCTGTGTGAGCAGAGCAGCCCGAACTGGGCCCAGCGGATATAGAGATCGGGCGTCGGCTTGCCCCGGTAGCCGCCGATATCGTGGCTCCAGAACGGGATGCCGGAGAGCCCGGCGCACAGTCCGCCCCGAATGGTGGCCGCCAGGCTGTCCCAGTCGGCGGCCGGGTCGCCCGACCAGGCCACGGGAAAGCGCTGGCTTCCGGCCGTGCCGGAGCGGCTCCAGACCAGCCCGTAGCCGCGCTCCTCGCGCGTCACCTCGTCCACGGCCTGGTTGTAGAGGAGCGGGTAGAGATTATGCCGTGTCGCGCCGGTCGTTCCGTCATGGAAGACGGCGTCGGCCGGAATGTCCTCCCCGAAGTCCGTCTTGAAGACATCGACGCCTTGCCGGAGCAGCGGCCGGTGAAGATCCTTGAACCACCGGCGCGCCTCGGGATTGGTGAGATCGATAATCGCGACGCGGGCGTTCCAGGAGTCCGCGCGCCGGGCCCGCCGCACGATGCCGTCCGGCCGGGGCGCCAGCGACAGCCCATAGTCGATAACGTAAACTCCGCCGTCAGGCCGCTTGAGGAAGAAGCCCTCGCGTTTGCCCAGCTCGAACAAGTCGCTCTCGATCGAGACGTAGGGATGCTCCCAGAGGCAGAGCTTGAGCCCGAGGCCGTGAAGCTTGCGGATCAGGCTGTCGGGGTGGGGGAAGGCGTCGCGGTCCCAACGGAAATCGCAGTATCGCCGCCACTGCATCCACCAAGGATCGATGTGGACGACGCCGGCCGGGATGCCGTGCTCTCCCAATCCGTCGACGAGGGCCTCGATGGCGGCCTGGGTCCGATAAGTCCCGCCCGACGACACCCAAAGCCCGAAGCTCCATTTCGGCGGCACGGGCGCATAGCCAGTGAGGTCGGCGTAGCGCTTGAGGATCGCGGCCGGCCCGGGACCGAAGATCGCATAGGCATCCAGCGTCCCTTGATCCGCGGTCACGGTAAACGATTGCGTGCTTTGGGCGCCCAAGTCCCAGGCGATCCGCGCGCCGCCGTCGACGAATAGGCCCCAGCCGCGGGTGCTCCAGAGGAACGGGACGTTCTTGTGGGATCGTTCGCTGGTCGAACCGAGAGCGTCTTGGGTCCAGGAGACGAGCCGGGCGCCGGCCTTGTCCAAACGGGTGAACTTTTCGCCCAGGCCGTAGAGATGCTCGTCCGGACCGAGCTTGAAGGACTGGGTCACCCGGGAGACGGCACGGCTGTCGCGGACGAAGCCGAGGGGCGGGACGAAGGGATGGCCGAGGCCGTCCATGTCCGCGGGATTTTCGGCCAGCAGGGGCCGGCCGCGGCGGTCGAGGAAACGCATGACCCAGGGATCGAAATCGATTTTCAGCCCGCCTTGCAGACCCGTGACCTCTAAGCCGCCCGGCAGAGGCCGAACCTGCCAGGCCGGCGGCTTGAAGCCGGTCGAAGGGTGTATCGATTCCGTCGGGCGGGGTTCCGCCGAGCCTTTGGGGACGAACGTCCAGCGGACGATATCAACGGCAATGAAACGGAACGACAGTCGGGCGCTCCGGCCCCAGGCCGTTTCGAGGTCGAAGCGAAGAGTGCCCCCTTCCGTCTTCCAGCCTAAGGCGCGCCTGACCCAGTCGAATTCCCGCGGCGTATCATAAGGTCTCATCGATTACCCAGACACATACAGAATAGCCGGGGGGCGAAGGGCGGGATCCCCCCCTACTCCCGCAGGCGCGTCTCGCGGCTAGTCCGATTTGCGGCTTCGGCCGAAAAGCCCCCCGATGAGGCTGATGACGAAAACCACCCCTACGAAGTACGCCAGGACGACTACGAAATTACCCCAGGGGCCCAACGAACGAACGATTCCCGGGTAGGACAAGGGCAGATCCGAGAAAGCCGCTTTAAACACGGCGATCTGGATGATGAGCGCGACAACGGCATAGCTGATGGCAAATGCCAAGGCTGTACCGATCTGACCGCGGCGGCCCAAGCGGCGGGCGAGGAATCCGCCTACGAACGGCCCTAGGGCCAAGCCGATGAGGGCAATCAAGCTGGTCATGTTGCTCAGGTCGAAGGATGCCAATCCGACATGCGTATGCATGCCGGGGAAGGTGCCGGCCCAGCTTTTCAAGAATTGTCCGACGCCCGTAACGGTCAAATTGCCCAGCTTATTTAACTGGAAAGCCGCAGCCAGGAGCGGCACGATGTAGGCAATGAGAAGGCCCATCAGTACGCCCGGGATCAGCCCGGCCAGCGGATGGCCTGGGGCCGCCTTGGGGATCTTGACGACTTCCATCGCCGCGGCCGGGGCCGGAGCCGGAGCCGCGGCCGGGATGGCATGCGCCTTGGCCTTAGCCAGCTCGGCCATGGCCTCGGGGGTCGCCACCATCGTCCGGCTGACGTCGAGCGGACGCGAGAATTCGAACTCTAAAGCCCCGAACATGAGCTTGTCGCCCGTCCGCAGGACCTTCTTGGCGATCTTCTCGCCGTTGACGAAGGTGCCGTTGGTCGATCCGAGATCCTGCAGCTCGTAATGCTCACCCGAACGGACGATCCGGGCGTGCTGGCTCGAGATCATCTCGTCGTTCAGCATGAGGTGGCATTCGAAGGCGCGGCCGATCAGGAAATCGTCGCCTTTGATGAAGAATTCGTTGCCTAGATATTCGCCGTTGCGGCCGACCAGCCGGGCAGCGACGCTGGCGGGGACGTTGGATTGGGTCATGGCGGTCCTCCTTGAGACTGAATGGTCAAAGAATATCCCCGGCTCCCGTTCGATGTCAACGAGTAATGACGGTTCGTTTTGGCGGCCCGGCCGCCGGCCGGGTCAGGGGGCGAGAAGCCCGTAGATTTCGTCGAGGTCCGTTTCGGGCCAGGAGTCGTCGAGCAAGCCGTTGGTGATGTCGACGTGGATGAACAGCCCGCGGTTGGTCGTCCGCGCGGCCATAATCTTTCGCACGTAGTCCGCCATGCCGTCGTAGCGGATGTCTTTGTGCTGGCCGACGCGGCAGGCCAGCACCATGCGGCCGCCAAAGCGCTCCGCCACTGGGCCAAACGGCGTCTCGCTGGCCCCGAATTCCAGCCCCCGCAAGTCCCGCACTTTTTCCAGACTCGAAAAGAGATGCGTCCAGTTGCCGCAGGAGTGGATGTAGACGCCGCCGAACTCCTCGGATAAGCGGTTGATATAGGGAACGGCGAATTCATCGTGCAGGGCGGGGGGGAGCATGACCCCGGTGTCGTTGGCGATCGAGAGGCCCCGCCCGTCCGGGATCCAGGGCTGAAAGCCGCTGGGGACAAACTCTGCGCCCAGGCTCCGGACGAGATTCCGTTGGGCCCGAGCGAAGGCGATCATGAGGTCGGTGATCATCCCGAGCAGATGGTGAACCTCGGCCGGATGGGTCAGCATGGCCTCGAAGAGCTGGGTGTGGCCCATGACGAGAGCGGCGTTGTCCAGCGGCCCTTGGATGTCGGCCAGCCGGACCGGGTAGCGGCCGCCCAGCCGTTCGACAAACAGGCGCGAATAGGCGAGGATGCGGCCGAGCACGCCGTCGGCGACGGCCGGAATCGCGAGATCGAGCATGCGGCGAGGGTCGTCCCCCTCGAGCGGCCGGACCGAGGGGAAGTCGTTCTCCCACCAGACGACTTCGCATCCGAAAGCGGAGGGAATGGCGATGACCCCCAGCGTCGGGCAGAGAGCGGGGACGAGATCGCCCTTGAACGCCATCTGGCCGTGGATCTCCTCGATCTGGGCTTCGAGGAATTTATCGGGGTCGAGCAGGCGCTTCCGAACCGTGTCCCGGCCCTCAGTCGAGAAGAGCGCGCTGCGGACGGGCGTGCCGCCCTTGAGCCGCGGCCCGGTGTAGCCGATCAGAAATCCCGGCCGCTCGTCGTTCTCGAGGTTCCAGAGGCGGGTTAAGAATTCTTTGCGGTCACTCATACCGGCCGTACCTCTCGGCTGCTTCCATCATGGCGTTGATGTTCGCGACCGGCGATCCGGGCGGGATGTTGTTGCCGTCCTGGACGATGAACCCGCCGAGCGGGGCCAGCTTCTCGATGACCCGTCGGGTTGCTTCGCGGACCGCGTCCGGACTTCCGCTTCGGATCAGCATCGGGTTGACGTTGCCCAGCAGGACGACCCGGCCGCCCATGACCTCGGCGATCCGGTCGAGATCGACTTCCCAGCCGAAGCCCTGCAGCTCGTCGATGCGCAATCCGTCGCGGAAGGTCTCCAGCAGATGATCGGAGTGGCCGCACATATGGAGCATGGCCCAGCCGTCGAAATGGTCCCGTAGGCGCCGATTGGCCGGCAGGGCGAGGTCCTCGAACATGGCCCGCGACAGCGAGACCGCCAGGTCGTCGGTCCAGGCGATATCACGGGGGCCCGTCCGCCCTTCCTCGGCCCAGCAGGCGTCCAGGTACTCGATCATTTTATCCACGACGATCCGTAGCAGCTCGCGGACGAAGTCGGGCCGCTCGGCACAGGCCAGGAAAAGCTCGGTGTTGCCCATGAGGTCGCCGGCAACGCCGAAGGGGCCGTCCGAGGTACGGGTCAGGTGCGGTGCGGCGCCCGGAAAGAAGACCGGCCCGCCCCGGAATCGCACCGGATATTTTTCGGCTGCCGTCATCATCGCCCGCCGGTATTCGAATTGGCGGGCGTTGATCCCGGTATGAACATAGTTGATCGCTTCGAGCCGCCGCAGGTCCGTCTCGTCCTTGACCCAGCCGGGGCCGACCCAGGGGATGTCGTCATTCGGGAAGACGATGGGGACGCCGAGGCTGCCGGCTTCGAAGGTGTTCTGAAAGTCCGTCCAGGCGCCGACCCAGGGTCCGGTGATGTCGTGGGCGTCCGTGCGGATGTTTTCCATCAGCCATTTCTGGGCCAGAATCTGGGTCCGCAGCATGGTCTCTGGATCGGCGTAGTATTCGCGAAAAGACACGCCGACCTGGGGGATAAGGTAGCGATGGGCGACAGCGGGCAGGACGGGAACCCGGTCGGGCCGCTCGAACCGCTTGGCCTTCTCCACCCGGGCCCGGCGGGCCTCGATCTCCTCGACCGGAACGCCGATTTCGATGACCCCGCCGCTCATTCGTAGACCGGCAGGCGCTTGATCCGGGGGTCCGTGAAGACGTCGTATTCGTCGGTATTGGTGGTGGAGAATTCGCTGATGATGGCCCCCTCGTCGCCGGCCTGGAACCAGTGCAACGTCTCCGGCGAGAGGGTGTATTGATCGCCCGGTTCGAGGACGATCTCGTGGCAGGCCGTGAAGCAGGCCTCGTCGCCCTCGGGAATAATCGCCTGCGGGGAAGGCGTCGGCTCACCCGCGACATAGAGATAGACGTGCCCCCAACGGCATCGAAACGTCTCCTGCTTGCCCGGCTTCTCAACCGTGTCGCCGGGGCAGACATAATGAGGATGGCGATGCTCCGGGCAGATCTGGCGGGGGAAGAGGATGAGCTCCTTGGCGCAGTAGCGGTCGTTGTTCTCGTAGATCACGATCTGGAGGCCGTAGTGATCCGGGTCGCCGAGACCGAGATCGGCGACCTCGATCGCCGCTCGTTCCGCGGGCGAAATGGCGATTCCGACGGCATCCAGCATCCGGCCGGCCCTTTCCCTGGCTTTTTCGACGGCTTCTCGCTTCATGGTCCCTCTCCGACGCGATTATAATGAAAACAGGCCTGCCGAGGGAAGTCGGCCTTGCGCCTTGACTGCGTTCCCGGCTTGGGAATACCATCCTCTTCCATGCGAATACCAGGCGATCATGGGAGCTCCGTAAGCCTTCAATCCACCATCCGCAAGGGCGCTTGGCTCGGGATTTTGGCGCTCGTCCTGGCTGTGACGGCGGGAGCGGAAGAGCCGAGAAAACTCGTTCCGGGGATCCGGTTCAATCTCGGCGTCGACACGGCTGTCAGCCAATCCAAATACGGGCTCGAGCCTTATCCGGGCTGGGAAACCAACTTCAATCTACCCCGGTACCTCTTCTACAATATACCCAGGGCCGACCCTTTCGCTCCGGTGAAAAATGTCCAAACGTTTGTGACGGGCGACATCTGGCTCGGCGTAAGGCCGACCCTCCGCAAGGGGCACGTGGAGATTGGATTCCCGGTGCAAATCTACCTCTCGAACTTCTTCCCCCTTCCGGTGACTAAAGTTAAAGTCGACCTTGAAGAATTCGAAGAAAACGAATCCCTGACGGTCAGCAAGATCGGGCTAGTGAAACGGACGCCGGCCGTCGGGATCGCACTCCGCTTCGGGGAGGATTCGGGCATCGAGGTCCAGGTTCTGACTTACGGCTATACCCTGAATGAGTACCATTACGAGGAAACGGCCTACGATGCCGAGGCCAGGCACCGGACCGGAGTCGGGGGGATGTTCTATTACGTCACGCATTACACGGAATACGATTCCGATCGTATCGAGACTATCGCATATTCGAAGGGCCAAGCGGTGAACATCTCCATCGGGGTTCTCTCCGACGGGGTGACATTCGCCGGCTTTCTGGATGAGGATGACCTTGACGAATCCCGCCGCTTTGAGTAATATAGCCGGGCTTTTCCCCGGTGGGGCTGTAGCTCAGTTGGGAGAGCGCTTGAATGGCATTCAAGAGGTCGCCAGTTCGATCCTGGTCAGCTCCACCACTCCTTTCCCAAAACGCTGACGATTCCCTCCCTATTTTAGGGAGGGTAGGGTGGGTAAGTCCTTAAAAAAAGCTGGAAGCGTTTTGGGCAAGCCCTGCATCAACAAAGGGTCATCATCAATATTCAGACGAGCTTGTTTCTCTCTGTAGGGGGGCAGGGGAGTAGATTCCAAGAGTCTTTGGCTGGTAGCGCGCTGGGCAATCAGGAACGCTGACGATTCCCTCCCTGTTTTTCTTCTAAGATTCCGCCATGGTTTGCAGAAAGGCCTCCACGTCGGCCTTGACGTCTTTTCCGCCCATCATCCGGAGGATCGGAAAAGACCTCCAGAACACCGATGGACAATCCTTGTTGAAGACGACGACGGTTTTATCGGATTTCTGGTCCAGCTTGACAAAGATGCCCGACCGGGCGCTCTTTTTCACGACAAAATCCCTGTTGATCATGCTTTTGGTCGGGTAGATCTCGTACTTGCCCTGAAACTTCTTCTGAAACAGATCGAGCAGCTTGTCCTTGGTCAGACCCGGATCATGACGGATTTCGATTTTGGCCATGTTTTCCTCCTTCGCGTACGGCTCATTTGTAGCGGCAAACGCTTCGGGAGTCAATAAGAATGAGCCGGGTGAGCCGGGAGGAGCTCCCCGTTCAAGGACCAGCCGGGAAAAGGCCGTATGAATAACGACAAGTTGCGGCAGGAATCGATATGCCGACAGTAAGGCATTGACATTGTTTTTTTTTTTCTATCATTGCGCTGTCAACAATTTCTTGGGGGGAGGTCTAAATGAACCGCTTTCACGCGTCATGGAAGTCTGTGATTTTCTTCGTTCTTGTTCTGACTCTTGCCGTCGGGGGATTCAGTATTGTCCAGAAAAGTTCTTGGGCTTCGCAAGACCAAGTGCGAGCGGCGGGAAAACCGAGCCCGACGACCTGCGACACCGATAAAATGTGCGAGTCTGTGGAATGGAAGGCGGGGGTTGCTCCGAAAGACCAGCCTTGTATTGATTGCCGGATTTCGGCTTTTTCTCCGCTAGCGCTTCTCAATGATCCGGGGAAGCAGATCGTCGGCACAATAGGCGATGTTTGTCGGACCTTCCAAATCACTTTTGCGAACAGTAATTATTCGATCCCGTGGGGCAGCAATGCCGTCGGGACAATGTATGATTTCCAAGCGCTCATCGGCCAATTTGACGCCGATCCGGATAAAGAGATTCTGACTGTGAACACTGTCATGACCTCCGTCGGCAGCGGAAAGAACAAAGTCAATTATTATGCGCCGACGGTATATCTCTTTAAAAACGGTTCGACGGGTCAACCCTCTTCTACAATTCCCCTGGAAAAAACGACCTCGGCCACGGTCGGTAGGGCCATTATTGCTGGAGATGTCGATGGCCAACCGGGTGATGAGCTCGTATTGGCGCGTTCCAATCGAATTTGGATCTATAAATATTCCTCCGCCGGCTCCCTCGACTGCATTGGGATGAGCCCGGAATTTTCGTCAGGAAGTTACAGCCTTTCGATCGGTGATGCAGATGGGCAGCCCGGCAACGAAATTCTGATCGCCCATCCGAGCATCGGGAAGGTCAGCGTTTTAAAGTATCTTGGCAATAATGGCTGGGACATCAAAGAGACCGAGTCCATAGGAGCGTTTACGATCGACTGCGCTGTCGCCAGGGACATCGATGGAGATACCGAGCCTGAGATCATCGCCGGCGGAAACAGCTCTAAACTCGTCGTCTGGAAATATAAGAACGGCGCATATCCGAAAATCTTCTTGAGTGAGAATTTGGGTGGATATACCGTCTCGGTGGATGCGGGGGATATCGACGACGATGGCTGGCCCGAGGTCGTGACGGCCGCCGATTATCCCGATAGGTATCTTTACGTATTGAAATTTGCGAAACATGCGGATTCGACGCTCTCGATGATCCAACTCCTTAAGATGATACCCGACTATGGTCCGATGGACGTCACGCTCGGGTCATTGGATTATGATGACGCCTTAGAGCTGTTCGTCTATGGAAACAATGGATTGAATATCTACAAATGGGCGGGAACGCTCGGCCGGATTTATGTCACGGTTTACGGCGGGAGCCCAAGGATCGGCTGATATTACGGCGAGATTCAATAAGCTTTTGACCTATCAGTTCCGCTCCATTTAAGAGGCTAGATCAATGGATAAATTTAGAAATCTTATCGCTGTCATGCTTATTGTTGTATTGGTTTCCTCAAATAGCGCGGTCTTTGGACAAACAGATTCAAAATCCGCTGTAAAGAAGGGCGAACAGACGGATGCGTTAAAAAGCGAGACCGCTCCGCCGCAAGTTAAGAATATTGGAGCGAAAAAAGCAGAAACATTTTCGCCGGTTTCGTTTAGCGGGAAGTCGAGTCCTGTAACCGAGGTCAAGAAAAAGAAATTTCCCTGGCTTTTGGTGGGTGGGATCGTGGTGGC
Source organism: Candidatus Aminicenantes bacterium (assembly GCA_026393855.1). NCBI lineage: Bacteria > Candidatus Aminicenantota > Candidatus Aminicenantota bacterium. The sequence continues at coordinate 2,817 of JAPKZJ010000075.1, read as the reverse complement.
GGGCGTAGTCGCAACGATTCTGCTTTTAAAAAAGAAAAAGGATCCGAATCAGCCGATCGTTCCAAGCGTAACGACCGGAAGTATCCAGGTAGAATCAACGCCGCCAGGGGCAAACATTTTTTTTGATGGAAATGAGACTGGAAAAGCGACTAATACGACATTGACTAGTATTGCTCCGGGAAATTACACGATAAAACTCGTTCTATATGGGTTTGGTTCTTATGAACAGTCCGTTACGGTCCAGGTGGGGCAGACAGCAAAGATCTCAGCGACCTTGATCGCGAGCATTATCCCTCGAGAACCTGTAATGGTCCGCCTTGTGGGCGGGACATTTATGATGGGCTCCGAATCGAGCGAAGCATTTGCAGATGAAAAGCCGGTGCATCAGGTCACATTATCCGGCTTCGAGATGGGAAAATTCGAGGTAACGCAGGCGGAGTGGTTTTCGGTGATGGGGTCGTATCCGTCGACGGATCATGAAGAGGGGCGCCCCATCGAACTCGTGACTTGGAACGATGTCCAATGGTATATCCAAAGGCTGAACGCTTTAACAGGAAAGAACTACCGGCTTCCGACGGAGGCGGAGTGGGAGTACGCCTGCCGCGCGGGTACGACGGAGGACCGGTATGGGGAACTGGATTCGATCGCCTGGTACGGCAACAATTCGGGAAACCGGACACACGATGTCGGCGAGAAGGCGCCCAACGGATTTGGCCTTTATGACATGCTCGGAAACGTCTGGGAGTGGTGTGCGGACTGGTATGGGGCTTACTCGGCGGGATCGGTGACGAATCCGAAAGGGCCTTCTTCTGGCTCCTTCCGAGTTTGTCGAGGCAGTTCCTGGCTCGAACCAGACGCCCGGTTCGTTCGCGCTCCGTATCGCTCTTCCTACGATCCCTCGTTCAAACGCAACAACCAAGGTTTTCGTCTTGCGCGGGATTGATTATTATTTGGCATTCAAGAGGTCGCCAGTTCGATCCTGGTCAGCTCCAACACTCCTCTCCCGATGAGCCGTCGAATCCCTCCCTTTTCTTCTGCCTCAGCGGATAGGGCTGCGCGTCGCCTGGCCCGCACTTTTTGACAGCAACATCCGGCCTAAGATATAGTCTGTTCCAATGAGGAGAGGGCTTCCCGCGACGACGGCGGCCGTCCCTCGAACATCAGGATATTCTTCGAGGAGGGGAAAATGGCTAAAATGAAAGTGACTAAGAACATGGGATTTCTCCTGTTGGCTATCTGGCTGATCATGAACGGGCTGATCCCGCTGCTCAAGCTGCACTTCGAAGGCCTCCCGCTGGTCATGGAGATCCTGGCCGTCGCCTCCGGCGCCTTGATCTTGCTCGGTCTTTGAGCGAAGCCGTAACACGGTTTCGTTCTTTTCCCGGATCAGGCCGGGGTGGATAAGCCTCGCGCGTAGGGAGTCAGCCTGTCATCTGGTCGGCCATGAGTCCTGCGGACGAACCGTCCGACGAGGAGGATTGCCATGATGCTTTGGCGGCGGGTTATTCTCATCTTGGGTGTGGTCATGGCCATCTGGCTGTACTTTTTCGCGCCCGTGCAAGGCGTATCCAGCCATGACGCCGGGTTCGGTTCGGGGGCGGCCAATTGGTTCAACGATCCCTCTCTCTCGGCCCATCCGGGCCGTGGATTCGCCCTTCCCATCCTCGTCGTCGCGCTGGCCCTTTACCTCTTTCTCCCGGGCCTCAAACGCCCCCAGACGGCGATCCGTTATCCTGCTTGGCGGGCTTTCTTCATCGATCTCGTCTCCCTGATTCTCCTTGTACCCGGCCTGACTTTCCCGTTATTTTCCATCGGCCGATCGCTCGCCTCCCTGGGCACCGGATTGCTGATCGGCCTGGCTTTCTGGATTCTGGTTTTTCCCGGCTTGAAGCTGCTGCGGTACGCGGTTTGGTACGCATCCTACCGGATCGACCTCACAGGCGAAGGCATAATCGTTTCGAATTGGAAGAGTCAAACGCTCCTTCGATTCTCGGAGATGAGCCTGGTTGTGCCGTTGATTCTCAAGGCGCCGGGCTGGCTGGTCGCCGCGAGCAGCGCTTCCGCTGTTTTGGACAGGGGCCGCCACGGTTCCGTCGCGGCCAGCCAGGCTCTGGCCGCGAACGAAGAAAAAGGGCTGGGCCTCAAGTTCAAAGACGGATCGAGCGTCTTCATCTGGATCGCTACGGCCTGGGGCAAGCGAGACCTAAGAAATGTCGATCAGCTGATCGGGGCCCTGCGAAGCGCCTCGATTCCGCGTCAGGATGAACCCAGGATCATCAAGTCCGTTTCCCAGCCGCTCGGCGAAACGGCCGCGGGGGGGAAGCAATCCATCGATCGCCTTTTTTCGGCTTTTTGGGTCCTGCTCGCGGAGGCCGTATTTTTCACCCTCTCCTTCTTTGCGGTCGGGGGAAGCGTCTAGACGTTCGTTTCGTCGATGGAATCGAATTCTTCAAGGGCAAGTAAGACATGGCGAAACAAAGACTTCTCGTCGGCATGATGGCTTTGTCCTTCGCGGCGAACGGAGCCGGCGGCCGCGTAGAAACCGCGGTCGCGCAGGCTCCCGTCCGAACTCCGGTCATTCTCGACACCGATATCGGCGACGACATCGACGACACCTGGGCCCTGGTCATGCTGCTCAAGAGCCAGGAGCTGGACCTCAAGCTTGTAACGACCACTTTCGGCAAGTCCGAATACCGGGCCAAGATCGTCGCCAAGGTTCTGACTCTTGCCGGAAGGACTGACGTCCCGGTGGGATTGGGAGCGGGCGGCCGCGACGGGACGGGCGGGCAGGCGGCCTGGGTTGAAGGCTATGACCTT
>JAPKZJ010000074.1 GCA_026393855.1 Candidatus Aminicenantes bacterium | reverse complement strand
TGGAGAGCTTCACCTACACGACGACCACCCCCGAAGCGGGCCTGTACACGATCTCGTCCACGGCCGACTTCGACAAGGACTTGATCTGTTTGAACGGCTCGTTCATCCGTGGTCCCCGGGCCGGCGTTTCCGGAACCTGATCCAGCCTGAGCTGAACAACACCGATCTACCGAGGGCCGGCTCGAAAGAGCCGGCCTTTTCTTTTTTAAGGGGAAAAAAGGGGTCAGGTCTTAAGATTTAAGGTATCTAATATATCAGGCCATAATCGTCATTTTTTACAAAAAACTGCCAAAGAAATTCGATATCTTAAGACCTGACCCCTATCAGCAGACGGTGACGGTCAAACCGCGGCGGCTGATCTGGTAGTCGAAGAAACGGGCCCGGGCATTTGGGGGATGGGCCGTCAGGCGCCGCTGCACCGCCCGGGCGTCCTTGGGCGTCTTGCCGACGATCAACAGGAACCCCCCGCCTCCCGCCCCCAGTAGCTTGGCGCCGTGGATATACGGCCGGATGCGGGACAGGATGGCTTCGATATCCGGCGTCGTCGAATCCGGGTCGATGCGCTTGTTCAGCCGCCAGGCCGTATCGATCAGCCGCCCGAAGGCGCGCGGATCCTTGGCAGCCATCGCCTCGCGCATCTCGGCCGGGTAGGCGTGAAGCGCCCGCAGCGTATCCAGGGCCGCGGCGTCCCGGTCGAGGTAGCTTCCAACGACGGTGCGCAGGATGTTCTTGGCCAGCCGGCGGATGCCGGTGTAGTAGAGCAGGGTGGACCCGCCGTTCTGGCCGGGGTCGAGCAGGTCGGGCATGACATAGTGGATCCAGGGGTCGGGGACGAGGCCCGGGCCCGCGGTGATGACCTTGACGCCCGGCAGCACGCCGCCGATCTGGTCCTGCCAGCCGCCGCCCGTGGTCAGTTCCTGCTCCAGCTTGAGGACGGCGTGGAAGAGGTCGCGATCCGAGGGGTGGTCGCCGATCATGCGGCGGATCACTGCCACCAGCACGGCGCCCATGATGCTGGATGTCCCTAGGCCGCTGCCGCTCGGGATGGCGGCCAGGGTATTGAGCTCGATGCCGCCGCCGAAGATCTTGAGCATTGCCGCCAGCGAGCGGCGCGCGGCGGGGGGCCAGGGCGCGGTGAGGGGGGCGAATCCGGACAGCGCCAGCGCGGCCTTGGCCAGCCCGAACTGGCTGGTGGCGGAGCGGTAGTCGAGCAGATCGTCGAATGTCCGGACCGTCAGCCGCGAGCCGTGGTCGATGGAGTTGATCCGGATCTCGGGCTCCTCGATGACCCGGGCGAAGACCTGGATCGGGGGCTGGCCGTTGAGGTCGACGGCGGCGTTGATGACGCACCCGCCGTGCTCGAGCGAATAGGGGGGCGTGTCCGACCAGCCGCCGCCGAGGTCGAGGCGGGCGGGCGCCCGGCCCCAGATGATCTCGTCGGCGCGCAGGGCGTTGCGGGGCGTGTCGGAGCGGCCGGTCCGGGTCAGGACGATCGTCCGGCCGATCGACTCGAAGGCGGCGTCATGGGCGAGGCGCGGCCAGGCCGAAGCCGAAACGACAGGCCGCCGGGCCGCTCCGCCGCGGCGCGGGGTGCGGCCGGCCGGCGAGGGAAGGCCGATCGCCGCCAGCCAGGTCCGTTCGGCGGGCGAGAGGGAGGCGCAGGCTTTCTCGACAATCGTCCCGGCCTTGGTCCCGGCCGCCCGCTCGAGCGCCGATCCCAGCGTGTGCAGGACGCGCGAGATCTGGAGGTTCTCCAGCCGGGGTGTGGTCAGCGAGGTGGAACCGAAGAGGCGGAAGGCCTCGCCGATGATGTCGCGGATGATGGCCGGTCGGCCGGCGGCCGGAGCCTCGGCCAGGACGCGGGCCAGGTCGGCGGCCGAAAACGTGCTTTCGGGGTCGAACAGCGGTCGGATGCTTTCCATCATATCGTCATTTTTCGTCATTGCGAGCGACTGAAGGGAGCGATGTTGGCTTGTCATCGCGAGCGACTGAAGGGAGCGTGGCGATCTCATCTTGCTCATTTTAAGCGAGGCCCCCACGTCGAAGCTCCTCGGGGCGACAGGGACTTGTCATGGCGATGGGGCGACAGGGATTTGTCATTGCGAGCGACCGAAGGGAGCGCGGCAACCTCTCCATTATTTCTTCGCAGCTTTAACTTGAGCTTCGATCCAAGGGTAGGTGCGGGCGATGCCTTCGCGCAGGCTGAACTTCGACTCCCAGCCGGTCGACCGAATACGGGCGTTGGTGAAATTGCGGGCCTTGACGCCGACCGGGCCGGCGATGTGCTTCATGTGGATCGTCTTGCCGGAGGCCGCGGCGACCGTCTGGACAAGCTCGTCCACCGAGACGTATTCGGGCCGGCCGATGTTCACGCCGTCCTCGAGGTCGGAGGCCATGAGGCGCACAATCCCGTCGACCAGGTCGTCGATGTAGGTGTAGGCGCGCATGGCCGAGCCGTCGCCCCAGACCTCGATCGTCCCGCCGTCGGGGGCCTCGGCGATCTTGCGGCAGAGGGCGGCGGGGGCTTTCTCGCGGCCGCCGTGCCAGGTACCCTCGGGGCCGTAGGTATTCTGAAAGCGGGCCAGCCGGATGATCATGCCCGAGCGGCGCCCGTAGGCCATGGCCATCCGCTCGGCGTAAAGCTTTTCCCAGCCGTATTCGTTGTCGGGCAGGGCGGGGTAGGCTTGGAGCTCGGTCAGCTCGTCCTCGTCTTTGCGCATGTCGCGGTACACGCAGGCCGATGAGGAGAAGAAGTAGCGTTTGGCCCCGGCTTCGGCCGCGGCGTGGGACATGTGGATGTTGATCAGGGCGCTGTTGCGCATGATCTCGCATTCGGCCGAGTGGATGAAGCCCATCCCGCCCATGTCGGCGGCCAGTTGGAAGACCAAGTCGAAGGGGCCGGCGGGCGGGGCGGAGGGCCCGGCCTGGGCGTAGGCGGGGGGCAGGGCCAGGGCGGCCCGGCTGCTGGCCTCTTGGCGCAGATCGAGGAGAAGGAATTCATCGGCGGCCGTGGCCGAGTACTCGGGGTACTTGATGTCCACACCGCGGACCCAATATTTGTCTTTTTTCAGGCGCTTGGCGAGGTGGGAGGCGATGAACCCGCCGGCGCCGCAAACCAGGGCTTTTTTCATGGCTGTCGTCCTTTGCGGAAGTGGGCCTTCATACGGAAGGGAGGCATATTTTATCGAAAACGGCTTCCCGCGGCAATTCAAATAGGGGCAGGGGTCAGGTCTTAAGATATAAGTTTCGGCTTCATTTGTTGACGGTTGATAAGCGACAAAGGCGAGAAAACTTATATCTTAAGACCTGACCCCTATCTGGTAAGATAGGGGCGATAGGAGATTCGTATGATAGGCCTAATGGAACTGTTCGTCATCGGCATTATCATTATGGTGATAATAGGGTTTTCCCGCGTCTCCCGCCGCCGGAAGTGAACCAAGCGAGGGCCGAGTAAGATGGCGCCTTCGAACTATCGGGGCTTATGGGGCATGAGCTCGCTGGCCCTGAATCTGCCCGCGTCCATCGCCATCGGTCTTTTCTTCGGGTATCTATTGGATAAATGGCTGAAGACCGACCCCTGGATGCTGATCATTTGGACCCTCCTGGGTGTCGTGTCGGGCCTGATGACCCTGATCCGCGGCCTCCGCAAATATGACCGAGAAAACAAAGAATAGGGGGACAGTTACTGTCCCCGTATTCTTTTGTGCTAAAATATCGGTTTCCGATGAGCGATCTACAGACGCCTTTCGCCGATCCCCTAGAAGAGCGCATGCTCCGGCGCATCCCCTATGAAATCGTCGCCCTTTCCGCCATCTTCGGCCTCGCCGGCGCCCTCCTGTTCGACCCTCTGACCGGGTTCTTCCTACTGGCCGGCGGTCTGTTCTCGGCGCTCTCCTTCCTCTGGCTCAAGAGCGCCCTCGGCAAGGTCCTGAATCAGGCCAAGGCCCGCGCTTTGAAGGCCGGAATCGCCCTCTATGCCCTGCGTTTTTTATTGATATTTGTGGTCTTTTTCCTTATAATCCTGCTCTATTCGGAGAAACTCATCGCTTTCGCGGCGGGCTTCTCGGCGGTCATTCCGGTCTTCGGGGCCGAGGCCGCCGCGGCTCTCGTCCGCGCGAAGTCCCTTAAGCCGTAGCCATGGAAGAGCTGGAGCATACCCTCGGCATCGTCGTCTTCTTCAACCGTCTGCTCGGGCGGCCCGTGGCGGCTTTTCTCAAGATTTTCGGCATCCATGTGGCGGACCCCGCCAACTGCATCCCCGACTATCTGGTCATGGTTTTCTTCGTCGCCCTCTTCCTGATGCTGTTCTTCGGGTTGGCCGCCCGGAAGCGGTCCATCGTGCCCGGCAAGATGCAAAATCTGCTCGAGTTCATCATCGAGTTCTTCGAGGGCCAGCTGACCGACATCATCGGCCCCGAGGGCAAGAAATTTCTTCCCGTCGTCGGCACAATCGGGCTGTTCGTCTTCTTCTCCAATTTGATCGGGCTCATTCCCGGGTTCATGTCGCCGACCTCCAAGCTCAACGTCACGATCGGATGCGCCCTAAGCGTTTTCGTCTACTACCATTACCAGGGGATGAAGGCCCAAGGCCCGCTCCGCTACCTCAAGCATTTTATGGGCCCCATCCCGTTCATGGCCCCGCTGATGGTCCCCATCGAGATCATCAGCCATTTCTCGCGGCCCGTCTCGCTGTCGATCCGGCTTTTCAGCAACATCTTCGCCGAGGAAGTGCTGATCGTGGTCATCGCCTCGATCATCCCCATCCTCCTGCCCCTGCCGTTCATGGCCCTATCGATCTTCACCGCCTTCCTCCAGGCGTTCGTATTCGTTCTGCTGTCGTGCATCTACATTTCCGGCGCGGTCGAGCACCAGGAGGAGCATTCTTGACGCACAAAGGAGTCGTCCGATGACAATCCGTATGAAATCGCTGTTTCTTCTGGTGTTTTTCGTCTTGCTGGCCGTCGCTCCCATCTTGGCCCAAGACAGGCAGCCGCAGGACGTTTCGCGGGAAGGGCAGCGGATGGCCGCCATGCAAGAGTCCCGCATCGCCACCGAGCTGTCCCGGGCCTCCCTCTACCGGCTGTCGCTTATCGTCGCCGGCGGCATCATCACCCTGGCGGTCATGGCCGGCGCGTTCTGCCAGGCCAAGGCCATCAGCTCGGCTTGCGAGGGCATCAGCCGCAACCCCGGCGGCGCCCCGCACATCCGCTTCCTCCTCCTGCTGGGCCTGATCCTGATCGAGACGCTGGTCATCTACGCCCTGCTCGTGACCTTCATCATCCTGATGGTCAAATGGGGCAAGTTCGCCTGATCTGGGAAGGGGTCAGGTCTCAACATTCAACATTTGTCGGCCATGGCCTATTGAATTTCTCCCGGCGGCCCGCCCACGCCACGGCCGTGATGCGAAATGTTGAATATTGAGACCTGACCCCTATTCGTCGCGTTGACAAGATAGAGCGGCGGGAGTAGGGTAGGCACGCTATCCATGGTGCGCACCGTAATCCGCGTATTGGGCGAGTCGTTTAAGCGGTTCAACGACGACCGCTGTTTCGCATACTCCATCATCATCTCCTATTTTACCTTGCTGTGCGCCGTCCCCCTGCTGGCCCTTTTCGCCTGGGCCACTTCCAAGTTCTTGGGCTCGTCCGAAATTGCCGTCCGCAGCCTCAATATCTTCACCGAGGATTTCTTCGCCCGTTTCGACCCGTCCTTCTTCAGCCGCTTAGGCGCCGTTTCCAAGAGCACCAGCTCGCTCGGGCTGTTCGGCATCATCGGATCGATCGTGGCCGGCGGCTTCCTGTTCGGCAACCTGATCAAGGCTGTCAACACCATCTTTCGGATCAAGACCGTCCGATCCTTTTTCTACAACCGGCTGATGGAAAACATCATCATGCTGATCACGGCTGTGATCCTGCTCTTTTCCTTCTCGATCACGGCCACCTGGACCGCCATCCACAAGGCCATCCAGACCAGCGCGGTGGTCAACGATTATCTCAACCCCAAGGTCCTGCCCATCATCGACAACTTCCTGGTCCAGTATTTGATCCCGTTCATGCTGGGCTTCTTGGTGCTGTTCGTCATCTACAAGTTCATCCCGGAGACCAAGGTCCATACTCTAGCCGCGGTCGTGGCGGCGGCCATCGGCTCCTTCCTTTGGGAGATCTTCAAGCGAAGCTTCTTCTTCTATGTTGCCCATTTCTCGGCGGTCGGCCTCGTCATGTCCAAGTTCTTGGCCGGGACGCTGACCTCGATCATCTTTTTCCTGCTCTGGATCTCCTCCTCCCTGGCCATCCTGCTCTGGGGGGCCGAGCTGGCGGCAGTGTTCAACGAACGCGTCGACGCTAAGAGGAAGGGGTCAGGTCTTAAGATATAAGTTATCGTTATAATTCCCCCTGATAGCGTCAACAAATGGAGTCGAAACTTATATCTTAAGACCTGACCCCTATAGTTCGCTTGTGACCAGGCGGCGGGGCGGCCTATAATAAGTCGGAACGAAACGTTCCCGCGGAGGGAGGCTCGCATGACGCTCAAGGAACTCGCGGCCCGCTTGAATTGCTCTTTCGAGGGCGACGGCGGCACGGATATCAAGGGCGTCGCTTCCCCGGAATTGGCCGGACCGGGAGACCTGATCTTCATCTCCCAGAATAAATATCTGCCCTATCTCGACACTTCCCGCGCCTCGGCCGTCGTTTTGGCTTCAGGCGTCGTCACGGATCGCCTTCCGGTTCTGCGTTCGGCCCACCCCCAGATGACTTTCATCCGGGCGGCCGAAATCCTCCATCCGCCCGTCCTCCCCGCGCCAGGGATCCATTCCAGCGCGATCGTCGATCCTTCCGCCCGGATTGGGGCCGGCGTCTCGATCGGCCCCTTGTGCGTCGTGGGCGCCGAGGCCGAGATCGGGGATCGGACGGTCCTCTTCCCACACGTCACGATCGACTCCGGGGCCAAAATCGGCGCCGCCTGCGTGCTCCATTCGGGCGTCAGTCTTCGCCCGGGAGTGCGGATCGGATCTCGAGTCATCCTCCACGATGGGGTTGTCATCGGCGCCGACGGCTTCGGATATCTGCGGGCCGACGACGGCTCGCACATCAAGATTCCCCAGCTTGGAACGGTCATCATCGAGGACGACGTCGAGATCGGGGCCAACTCCACGATCGATCGGGCCGCCTTGGGGGCGACGATCATCCGCCGCGGCGCCAAGATCGACAACTTGGTCATCGTCGCTCACAATGTCGAGATCGGCGAGAACGCCATTCTGGTGGCTCAATCCGGAGTCGCCGGCAGCTCCAAAGTCGGCCGCGGGGCGATCCTGAGCGGCCAGGCCGGAGTTCCCGACCATGTGACGATCGGCGACGGCGCGGTGGTCGCGGCTAAGACCGGGGTGACCGGCAACGTCCCGGCCGGCGCTTTCGTCAGCGGCAGCCCGCACCTCGACATCCTGGTTTGGCGGAAGTTCTGGGCCTCGGCGCCGCGGCTCTACGATATGGTTAAGGAGCTTCGGCGACTTCAGGCCCGGGTGGACGCCCTCGAAAAAAAATAGGGGTCAGGTCTTAAGATATAAGTTATCTCGTGACGATTTTTGTCGAGATTAACAAATCTTTGCCCAAGAAAACTTATATCTTAAGACCTGACCCCTATTTGTATCCCGATAGATATTCCCCGACGCGCATGGCGGCGTGCACACCCGTGCCGACGGCCGTGGCCACCTGGTGGGGAGTGGAATCGATGACATCCCCGGCGGCGTAGATCCCCGTCCGGCTGGTCCCCATCTTGGCGTCTGTGACGATCTCGCCCCATTCGTTGATTTCGACCAGCCCCTTGACCGGATCGTTGATCGGATCCATGCCGATCGAGACGAACAGGCCTTCGATCGGCAGGATCGTCCGGGCGTCGTCCTTGACGCAGCGCAGGACGACGGCTTCGAGGTTTTCGGTCCCGACGATTTCGTCCACCACCGAGTCCCAATGGACTTTGACCCGCGCGTCCCCCAGGAGGCGCTCCTGCAGGATCTTGGCCCCGCGGAAGCGGTCGCGGCGGTGGATGACATGGACGGTGGAGGCGAACTTGGTCAGGTAATGGGCTTCCATCAGGGCCGTATCGCCGCCGCCGACGACGGCGATCTCGCGGTCGCGGAAGAAGGCGCCGTCGCAGGTGGCGCAGTACGACACGCCGCGGCCGATCAGGCGGCCTTCGTTGGGCAGGCCGAGCCTGCGGTATTGGGCGCCGGTGGCCACGATGATCGCTCGCGCGGCGTATTCGGCCTTGCCGGTCTGGACGATCCAGTCCGGGCCGTTCCCGTCGGGCCGGATGCTTTTGGCCGCGTCGGCGACGATGACCGCCCCGAATTTGAGGACTTGTTTTCGGAAGCTCTCGATCAGGTCGAAGGGGGCGATCCCGTCGGGAAAGCCGGGGTAGTTTTCGACCCAGTCGGTGATCAGGATTTGGCCGCCCGGCAGGCCTTTCTCGAGAACGATTGTGTTCAGGCGGGCCCGCCCCGTGTAGATCGCGGCGGCCAAGCCGGCTGGCCCGGCGCCGATGATAACGACGTCGTGCTTTGAGGGCATGTTATTATCCCTTAGGGGTCAGGTCTCAACATTAGACATTCGCCGTGCCCGACTATCCTCAACCTCCTGCTGACGGCTCCCGGAGTATGAACTTTTTTTAGAAATGTCTAATGTTGAGACCTGACCCCAGATGCTTTTTTATGGCGTCGACGATTTTGTCCTTGGGCAGGGCGCCGACCAGCTGCTCCTTAACCGCGCCGTCCTTGAACAGCAGCAAAGTTGGGATGCCGCGGATGCCGTAGCGGGCGGGCACGGCCCGGCTGGCGTCGACGTCCATCTTGCAGACCTTGAGCTTGTCTTTCATCTCGACGGCGATCTCGTCCACGATCGGGGCGAT
>JAPKZJ010000073.1 GCA_026393855.1 Candidatus Aminicenantes bacterium | reverse complement strand
AAATCCTCCTCGACGACCGTGCCTGGTCAGCCGATGCCGAACGCCGCGCCTTGGCCCGGGCCGGCCTTGCGCAAGTGTCATCCCGAGCCTTAGCGAGGGATCTCTCCGCTTCTTCTCCTCTCACGCTCCGCTGGGCAGGCTACCTGATCGTCGGCGACGAGCTGCGGCCGCTGCCCATTGGCTCGACTCTTGACTCGGACGCCGGCGTCTTCTCCTGGCTCCCCGGCCCCGGTTTCCTAGGCGATTACCGCCTGGTCTTCATCGACCACGAGAACAAAAGCAAGGCGTTTCTGACGATCCGTATCGAGGGGTCAGGTCTTAACTTTGGACGTTTTTAGCGGGGTCTGGCCCCACGGTGCCAGGCCGAGATCCTGAAAACCGCCTTTCCCGTCTTTCTTAGGCCCAAAAAAGCTTCATTTGCATAAAAAAATATACATATATTTATTGCATTAATTAAACACATTGACATATTGACTATTAAATCGTATATTAGCCCGGAAGCTTAATGATCAAACGAATTCTTCATCCCTATCTTCTCCGCGATGCCGGGTATTACCCCCTCGTCGTCCTAACCGGCCCGCGACAGTCCGGGAAAACCACGCTGGCCAAGGCCGCCTTCCCTGCCCACGAGTACGTATCGCTGGAGGATGCCGAGGCCCGTGCCTTCGCCCGGGAGGACCCCAAAGGCTTCCTCGCCCGCCATCCGGGGCCCGCCATTCTCGACGAGGCCCAGCGCGTCCCCGAACTGTTCTCTTCCTTGCAGACCACGGTCGACCACGATGCCGCTCCGGGACGCTTCGTCCTGACCGGCTCCCACCATTTTCTTTTAATGAAGGAAGTCTCGCAATCACTGGCCGGGCGCGGCGGCGTCCTTCATCTGCTCCCGTTTTCACGGGCCGAGCTGGATGGGCGGATCCAGGCCGAGCCTGATGACCCCCGAGTTCTCTTCTCGAACCTCGGCCCGCACCCCGAGCTCTGGGAGACGATTCGGACCGGTTTCTATCCGCGGATTCATGACCGCAAAATCCCTCCCGAGGTCTGGCTGGCGGATTACGTCCAAACGTATATCGAGAGGGACATCCGGAGCCTGGTCAATATCGGCGACCTCGATCGATTCGAGAGATTCCTGGGCTTGGCCGCCGGCCGCTTGGGGCAGATCGTCAACGCCTCATCGCTGGCTTCCGACGCCGGGGTTTCGGTGGATACCGCCCGCCGTTGGCTGTCGGTCCTGCAGACGAGCTTCATACTCTTCACTCTCTCGCCGCACCATCGAAATTTCGGCAAGCGGCTCATCAAGAGCCCCAAGCTGTATTTCTACGACACCGGATTGGCCTGCCAGCTGCTGCGTATCCGTTCGCGGGATCATTTGGAGGCGCATCCTTTGCGGGGCGCTCTTTTTGAGAATTTTGTCGTCGCGGAGATCGCCAAGGCCTATCACCATCATCGGAGGACGCCGCCCCTCTACTTCTGGCGGGACAGCACCGGCCACGAAGTGGATCTCATTGTGGAGGAAGGGGATGATCTGACCCCGATCGAGATCAAGTCGGGGGCGACGGTGACGGGCGACATGATGGCTGGGCTTCGCTGGTGGAACCGGAGATCCGGCAACCCCAATCATCGAGCCTTGTTGATCTATGGGGGTGACGACACGGCAATCCGCGAAGGCATTTCCGTTCGGCCTTGGTTCTCGATTTAATCGGATTTCTTGACATCCATGCGAACCAGAAATATTCTCCCTGTGCCATGGGTGATGCAGACAGCAGGGAAGAATCTTCCGGGCCCGCTCCGGCCACGTGGTCGGATTTCTACCAAAAAAGCGACTTTGATTTAGCCAGGCTCATCCAGGTTTCCACCCACTATAAAAAGTATCTCGATATGATCGAGGCTTTTGCCCCCGGACCCAGAGGCCTGGAAATCGGGACCGGGACGGGCTGGGCGGCCCTCTACCTTTCCCATCAAAGGCGCGACATTACCGCCATCGATCGCGATCCGGACATCATCGCCGAGGCAGTCAGGCTCAACCAAAGGTTCGGCGGCTCGGCGAAATTCCGGACGATGGACTTGTTTCGTTTGGACTTCGAGTCCGGAAGCTTCGATTTCGCCTTCCACCAGGGGGTCATGGAGCATTTCCCTGAGACGGAGATCCGGAGGGCCTTGCAGGAGCAGCTTCGGGTGGCGCCCTGCGTCGTTTTTTCCGTCCCCGGTGCCAACTATAAAAAGAAGGATTTCGGGGACGAGAGGCTTTGGACGAAGAAGGCCTGGCTCGAGATTCTCGCCCCTTTTAAAATCGTCCATATGTTCGGTTTCGGCTACACCAACGACGGGGCCAAATTCCTCGGTGCTCTCACGCACCATCCCCGGTACCGTCGGAGACGCTGGGCCGGGTTGTTGGCAAAGCTGAATGATCGACTATTTGCCGGCGAGCTGGGTTTTGTCATAACGTTGAAGGGGTCAGGTCTTAACTCTTAACGCTTTTGGCGAGGCCTGACCCCGCAGTGCCAGGCCGGGTCAAATCTGTTAAGAGTTAAGACCTGACCCCTCGCTCGCTTGATCTAATCCGCCTAATGCTGGAAAATCAATCCGCCCCCTCGAGCTGGACATGCCGACGCTCACCAAAGAGAGATTGCGCCTTATCATTCGAGCCGTCTCTCTCCGTCTCATTGCGGCGGGCCTTCTGCTGGTTGTTCTCACCGCCGGAAGCGCCGCCGCCGCTAAGACCAAAAAGCTCCCCAACATCGTCCTCGTCGTCCTCGACTCCGTCCGGCGCGACCACCTCGGCCTGTTCGGCTATGCCCGCGATACGTCGCCCGCCCTCTCCCGCTTGGCCCGCGACGGGGTCGTCTTCTCCGACGTCGTCGCCCAGTCTTCCCAGACCGCCCCGGCCGTGGCCTCGATCCTGACGGGCCTTAACCCCTTCCGCCACGGCATCCAGTTCTACGGCCGCACCCAGTCCTTCGACCCGAACCACCCCGAGGCCTCGCCTTCCCTCGACGCCCGGCTTCGCCCGCTGGCCGAGATCCTCCGCGCCCGCGGCTACGCCGCCTGGGGGCTTTCGGCCAACCCCTGGCTCGATCCCGCCAACGGCTTTGGCCGGGGCTACGACCGGTATGAATTCATCCCCTCCTGGGACGGGCGCCACCTCAATCAAGCCTTCTCTCGTTATCTGGACGAACGGCCCACCGGACGGCCGTTCTTCGCCTACCTTCACTACATGGACGCCCATGCGCCTTACTTTCACCCCGAGACGAGCCGGGGTCGCTTCGCGCCGCTCCACGGTCCGCCCGTCTACGCCATGGGCTTCCTCGAGGCCCTGACCCCGACCGACCTGGCCTACGCCGAGGCGCTCTACGACGAACAGCTCCGCAACCTCGACGCCCTGCTGGCCGCGCTGCTGGAGAGCCTGCGGGCCAGCGCGGTCATCCAAGACACCATCGTCCTCGTCACCGCCGACCATGGAGAGGAGTTCGGCGATCACGGCGGCATGGGCCACGGCACGAGCCTCCATGCCGAGCAGATCGGCTCGTTCCTCGTCCTCTGGGGCGCGGGAGGCTGGAAGCCGGGGACGATCGGGACGCAAGTCCGCCACATCGACATCTTCCCCACACTCCTCGAGCTCGTCGGCGGCCGCGCCGAGCTGGGGAGTATCGACGGCCGCAGCCTATGGCCGTTGCTTCGCTCCGAGAGCGGCGGATCCGACGTTCGCATCGGTTCTGAAGCGGCAGGCCCGGCGCGGGAGCCCGGAGCCTCGCTGCGCCCAAGCCCGACCGTCAGCGAGCTGGGCGATGAGAAGGCCGCCTTTGCCGGCGGCTTCAAGTACATCCGGAACATTTGGACGGGCGAGGAAGGGTTGTATCGAACGGATCATGACCCCGCCGAGAATGAGAACCTCGCCGATTCGGACCCAGCCCGGCTTGCGGCTCTGCGCAACGCCTGGCGCTCCGTCTTCGGCGACGGCTCTCCCGCTCCCTCCGTTTCGTCCTCTCGCAAGACGCTCACCGAAGCCGAAGTCCGCCGCCTCGAGTCGCTCGGCTACCTGGCCGGCCGCTCGGCGGCAAGGTCCGCTGCCGCCGTCCCGTCCCGCGCCCCCTTCACTTCGCGCCTCGCCTTCGATCCTCCGCCCCAAAACCCCCTCCAGCTCGTCTTCGGCTGGAAGGGCCAGGCGCCGCCGGCCGGCGAGCGCGCCCGTACGGGCCGCAGGGTCGGGCCGCACGTCCGTTTTCTTCTGGCGCGGGGTTCCGCCGCCTCGCGGACGATCGTCATCGAGGGCTGGTGGGAGGGGCCGCTCTCCGGCGCCGAAGATCCCGCCCCGCCGCGCATCCGGCTGGAATTGGAGGGCAAGCCTCTGGGCGAGGCAGCGCTGCGCCGGCCGGGGGCGTTTCGCCTCGAGTTCGGCCTACCCGAGGGCATGGGATTGACCCGTCCCCTCCCTTTCGCCCTCTTTGGCACCCACCCGCTTATCTTGTTCGAAATCCGGTCGTGACACGGCCTTGCCGCCGGCGGATTCTCGAAAACGGGATATTGTATTGTCATGAATCCG
>JAPKZJ010000072.1 GCA_026393855.1 Candidatus Aminicenantes bacterium | reverse complement strand
GTCATGGTGGAATCCTTTCCCGCCGCATCCGTCGGGGAGGAAGAGTTTACCTCAATTCTCCAAGAAATCCTATCGGTCCGCTCGGTCGGGTCCGGCGGCCCCTACCGGCACCGCTCCGGCCATGATATAATTGCCATCTTCCAACATGGAAATCATTATCCAGCCGGACGGCCGGCAAGCCAGCGCCATAGGCGCCCGCATCGTCGCCGGCCTCATCCGCCGCAAGCCTGACGCGGTTCTGGGCCTGGCCACCGGGAACTCCCCCCTCCCTCTCTATGCCGAGCTGGTCGAAATGCGCCGCCGCGACAGGCTCGATTTCGGGAGGGTCCGGACGTTCAACTTGGACGAGTTCATCAGCCTGCCCCCGGAGCATCCCGCGTCTTATCACGCCTTCATGAAGCGGCACCTCTTCGACGGTCTTAACATTCCCGTCGGGTCCATCCACATCCCGGACGGCATGGACCCCGATGTCGAGAAAACCTGCCGCGAGTATGAGGCGGCCATCCGAGCTTGCGGCGGGATCGATCTCCAAGTCCTGGGCATCGGCAGCGACGGCCACATCGGCTTCAACGAGCCGACTTCGTCGCTGGCCTCGCGGACCCGGATCAAGACGCTGACCGACCGCACCCGCCGGGACAACGCCGCCGATTTCGGCGACCCGGAGGAGGTCCCCTTCCACGTCATCACCATGGGGGTCGGGACGATCATGGAAAGCCGGATGTGCCTGCTTCTGGCCTTCGGGAAAAAGAAAGCCGCCGCCGTCGCCGCCGCGGCCGAAGGGCCGATCACGGCCATGGTCCCGGCCTCGATCCTGCAGATGCATCCCCGGGCCGTCTTCCTGCTGGACGAGGAAGCCGCTTCCGATCTCAAGCGGGCCGAGTACTACCGCTGGGTCTTCGACCACAAGCCGGGCTGGCAGAAAGATAAATAAAGCGGTCCTCCCATCGCCGGGGCCTGCATCATGGCATTCGGCCCGGCGGCTTCGGGCTCTTCTCGCCTTTTCCCACAGCTCTCCTCGGCGCCTCGGAACTGCGCATTCGAGATTTCCCGATCTCGGAGATCACCCCCTCCGTTTCGATTCCGTTTGATGGTCGCGTGCTCAAACAGCCCTCAGCGGCCGCTGGCTTCCCTCAGAGAGCTATGGAAAAAGGCGCCGCCCTCGCGATTTCGCCGTTGGCCGAACGCCATACTGCCCGACCATCCCCCGGCGATAGGAGAAACACTATTAACGAATCCAACCCTGCCCGGGGCCGATCGTCACTTCCGATGCGGCCGTCCCGGTCAGGACGATATTTTTTCCCAAGACATCGCCCTCGAATGTATTGCCCTCGATTCTGACATTGCAGCAGGAATCCAGGGTCACGGTCGCCTTCCGGGCGTGGAACGGCGCGAAGGCCCGGCTGCGGACCAGCCGGTTGCCTGAAAACGTCAGCCCGTCCACAGATTTGGCGTAAAGGACCGGATAGTCGAAGGGATAGAACTCGTTGCCTTCGATCCGGATGGAGCGATGGAACGGGAAGGCCGGATCCGGCTTGGGGATCTCGGGAAAGACGCTGATGATCCCCTCGCAGAATTGATACATCGAGGTCAGGCAGGGCGCGGCGAAGAGGTTGCGCCGGATGGTCACGTCACGCACCGCGCCCGATTCGTACCATTGGTTCGCGTCGCCGGCGATCAGGATGGCCGAGCCGCTCGATTCGAATCGATTGTCCTCGATCACGACCCGGCCCGGTGTGGAAACCAGGACGCCCCGAGCCCGGTTGGAGTCGAAGCGGCAGCCGCGGATTTCAACGTCCGGCGACCAGGTCAGGTTTTCGAGGGCATCCCCCGGCTCGATCCCGGCCGGGACGGGCGCCGCGAAGCGGATCTCGAAGGTGTCGCGGTCGCGAGCCTCCCAGGAGGCGCAGACGCCGTCCCCCATCGTGCGCATCGAATCGTTTTCGATGAAGCCGACCTTGTCGCCGGGGCGGCCCCAGTGCATCCCCGTCGACTGGTCGTGCATGAAGCGGGCCACCAGTCTGTCGGGGGCGGGCTTGGCGATAAGCCGAACGCTCGTTCCATGGACGTTGACGGGATCGTCCATCAAACCATGGAAGCGGCACTTTTCAATCCGGACAAGCCCGCGGCAGTTGGAGAAGTGGGCCCCGTCGTCGTGGCCGGAGAGCGCCTTGCGGGTTGGCGAAGGGACGACGTTGGACTCGCGCAGGGTGACGTTCTCGCAGAACTGGGCCAGGAGCCCCAGCCCGGCGCAGTGGTAGAGGTCGACTTTCTCGACCGTCACGTTCCGGCTGTCGGCCAGAAAAAGGCCGGCGTGATCGCGCTCGCTATGACGGAGAACCAGCACGTTTCCGGGCTTGGGCAGGCGGCCGAAGCGCCGATTCAGTCGCACCAATCCCGGCTCCAGCTCTTCGGCCCGATAATCGTTCCAGCCTCGGCCGAGGCAACCGGCGTCCCCCGTGCCCGGGACGACCCGCAGGGTCTCCCCGTCGAACTCCATCGTCCCCCACCAGGCGCTCTTCCAGCCTTCGCCGACGAAGACGAGCTTGCCGCCTTCGATCAGATGGGGATAGCGCGCGGGATCGATCCGAAGATCGATCGATTCTTCGCCCGCCGCGGCGACCACGGCCTCGGCGCTCAAGGGGACTTCCCAGTCGATCGACAGGTTGCGGATCGTCACGTCCGACGAGCGGTCCACGGTGAACGGCTGGATGCGATCGTGGAAGATTAGACTCGAGCCGCCGCCGTCGACGGTCAGCCCGGCGAAGCTCTCGATGAAGACGGCCAGCCGCTTGGGGTTGTTGTCCGTCGTGTTGGACTCGAAGTAATCCTTCTGCAGCTCGGGCACGGGCCAGAAGTCGTAGCGGCCCTCTGGAAAAACCAGCACGGGATTCTTCAGGCCGCGGCAGGCCTGCAGGGCTTTGACGACGGCGGGGACGGCATTCTCGCGGCTGTCCGGTTTGATCCCGAAGTCGGTGACCCGGATGACGGCTTGGGGGCGAAGCCTGCCGCCAAGCCCGCCGCCGGAACCGGAAAGAGAAAGAAGAATCAGAACGGGAAGAAAAAGCGTGTATCGCCCTCGCATATCGGCACCTCGCGCTCGTCAGCCTATCTGAGGATGATCTCGATCACCGGCACTTCGACGGCGGGCTTGACGGCGGGCAGGCGCAGGACGACCGCCCCGTCGTCGGCATCTTTGCGCTCGCCCGGCATGAAGCCCATATAGCCCAGGTCGCGAGGGTTGGCGGCATCCCGGAACGGGATCTCCGAGGCGTCGTTGAGGAGCTGGGCATAGCGGACCTTGCCGCCGAGCCCCGGCAAGGTCAGGGTCCCGATCGGCCATTCCAGGACATGGACATAAAGCCGCTTGGCCACAGGGTTATAAGTCAGAAAGGCATGGGCGGGTTTGGGGAACTCGTCCGGGGCTTGGGTGCACCCGGTGATCGAGCGGTCGTGAAGCTTCATCCAGCGGCCGATGCCTTCCAGCCTCTCCTCGGCCCGGTCGTCGAAGGCGCCGCGGGCCGTCGGCCCGACGTTGAGCAGGAAGTTGCCGCCTTTGCCGACGACTTCGATCAGCGTGACCACGAGCTGGCGGACGCTCTTCCAGGTGGCCTCGTCGCGGTGGTAGCCCCAGCTTCCGGAAAAGGTCTGGCAGGTCTCCCAAGGCACCCGGCGGCCGTTCATGGTCAGCCATTCTTCGGGCATGAACTGTTCGGGAGTCCGGAAATCCCAGCCGCCCGGAACGTCCAACAAATCGAGCCTGTCGTTGATAAGGATGTTTGGCTGCAGCTCGCGGATCAGAGCCAGGAGCTTCTCGGACTCCCAATCCGCCCGCCCCTTGCCGTCCTCGCCCGGGAAGGAGAAATCAAGGAACAGATAGTCGATGGTCCCATAATTGGTCAGCAGTTCCCTGACCTGATCGCGCATATAGGCGGCATATTTTTTTACGTCGCGGCCTTTGGCTTGCTCGCGGAAAACGGCATCGTTCCCCTGGGGATGCTGCTTGTCCACGGGGTAATCGGGATGGTGCCAATCCAACAGGGAATAATAGAGCCCGACCTTAAGCCCCTCCGCCCGCATGGCCTCGACCAGCGGGGCGATGAGGTCTTTGCCGTTGGCCGTAGCCGGGGCTTTGTAATCGGTGTGCTTCGAGTCGAACAGGCAGAAGCCGTCATGGTGCTTGGTCGTAACCACAAAATATTTCATCCCGGCCGCCTTGGCCGATCGGGCCCATTCCTTGGGGTCGTAGAGGTCCGGGTTGAACTGCTCGAAATACTTCCGATAGTCGGCGTCGGTGATATGCTCGTTGAACTTGACCCATTCATGCCGGGCGGGCAGGGCGTAGAGCCCCCAGTGGATGAACATGCCGAAGCGGGCGTCGGTCCACCAATTCATTACGGCCTCCTAGCGAGCGAGCTTTTTTCCTAGACTATAGATAGAAGATCGTATTTTCAAGTCGATCTCTTTTCCATTCTGTGCGGGTTGGTCAGGCGTCGAGGTGTTCGGCCAACGGCGAAATCGCGAGGGTTTAGATTTATTCCATGCGCTATAATGAATCCTCATGATTGTGCGCGAAGTCCAGGCCAAGTCGATCCTCAATGCCTCGAAGATCCACGAGTACTGCGTCAATCCTTATACCGGCTGTGCCGTGGGCTGCCGCTATTGCTATGCCGCGCTCTTCATCCCCCGCTACTCCGGCCACGCCGAGCCGTGGGGGACCTTCGTCGACGCCAAGACGAACGCCCCCGAGCTCCTGGCCAGACAGGTCAAGAAGGCCAAGCCCGGCACGATCTGGATCGCCTCGGTCTGCGATCCCTACCAGCCGGCCGAGGAGCAGTTCGGCCTGACCCGGGCCTGCCTGGAGATCCTGCGCGGCGCCGGACACCCCATCCGCATCCAGACCAAGTCGGCCCGTATCGTACGCGACTTCGACCTCATCCGATTGATTCCGGAGATAACGGTGACGATCTCGATCACGACAGAGGACGAGCGCGTGGCCCGGCTCTTCGAGCCCGGCGCCTCCCCTCCCGCCGAGCGGATCGAGGCGCTAGCCCGCTTCCACGATGTGGGAGTCCGGACGACCGCATTCATCGGACCTGTCCTGCCCGGCGACCATGCCCGCCTGGTCGGCCTTCTGGCCGGCAAGGTCGACGAGATCCTTGTCGATCGGTTGAACTACGTCCCCCACATCCGGGCCTTCGCCGAGCGGCACGGCTTCGGCGCCGCCCTGACCGACGCGTTTTTCAGCGAGCGCAGGCAGGCGATCGCCAAAGCCCTGCGCGCCACCGGGATTCCCCACCGGATCCTCTTTTAGGCGGAGGAAAAAGCTAGCGATCCTGCGTTCCGGGACCCGGCTTCCCCGGCCGGACAGGCGGCTTGGGGGCCTTCTCTTCATTGAATTCGGGCCGAACCCGAACCGGCGCGGCGGGCGGCTTCTCCGCCAAGGCCGCGGCCAGCCATCCGTCGGCCGCATAGATGTCGGGCCGGAAATGGACGCTGCCGTCTGCGAGCGGCCAAGCCGTGCCGGAAAAGACGTGGACGGCGATCCGGCTGGCTGTCAAAAGCATCCGTTCCTCGCCCTTGTCGATCTGCTCCTGGACGCGTTCCGGCGTCCAGCGCGGCTCGCCGCCGAGCAAATAGGCGGCGAATTCGAGAGGACGCTCGACCCGGACGCAGCCGTGGCTGAAGGTCCGGACGGCCTGGCCGAAATCGGAGCGGTACGGCGTGTCGTGCAGGTAGATGTCGTACCGGTTGGGGTGGGTAAACTTGAGGCGGCCTAGGACGTTGAGCGGCCCGGGCATCTGAACGAGCCGGAAATCGAGATTCTTCTCCGTCACCGCGGCCAGATCGATGGAGCCGGGATCGACCAGCATCTCCTCCCGGCCTTGGCCCCGGAACAAGTACATGCCGTTGCTCTTCAGGTAGTTGGCGTCGGCCCGGATGTAGTTGACCAGCTCCCGGGCCAGGACGCGGGACGGAGCATTCCAGGACGGGTTGACCATGACGTCGGTCATCAGGCTGGTGAAGCAGGGAGTCGGCCAGACTTGGGTACCGGCCACGATCTTCATCCGCATCACCTCGCGGGCCGCGTCGACAACGAAGAGCTCGAAGTCCGCGACGTCGACCATGACATAGCGCGGCCCAAGGTCGGCCGGCAGCCAGCGCCAGCGCTCCAGATTCAGGGCGATCTGGCGGGCTCGAGCCGAAGCGGGGACGTTGAGCGCCGCCCGGGTGGCCGGATCGAGCCAACCGGTCTGCGGCAGACTGTGTCTCTGTTGGAAGGAGCAAAGAGCGTCCACCAAGGGCTCGTCGAAGCGATCGATGGCCTCCGGCCTTCCGATCGGGCCAAGACCCTCGGCCGCGAGCCGGAAGCGGAGAACCGGGACACGGCCGTCCGAGTCGCCGGGCTTGATCTCCGGCCCGTCCGGCAGCTCGCGCCAGCCCCGGCCGGTCAGCTCTTCGTAGCGGGCCAAGTCCCGCCGCAAAGCGGCATAATACTCATGCCCCGGCAATAGATTCATAAGCTCCGAGCGGAGATCCCCTCCGGCCGAGACCCGTTCCAGAACGGAGGCCAAGTCGGCTTTGGCGGAGCGTCCGTCCCAGCGGGCTTTACGCGCATCTTGATCGACCTTGCCGTCGGCCAGGTGGGACGCGAACAGGAGGAAAGCGTCCGTCAGCAGGAGGTCCGCTTCGGCCGTCCAGACGACTTCGCGGCCGTCGCCCAGGCGGGAGAGGGCAGCCAAATGATAATCGTCGGGGGAAAGACCGTCCCGTCCGGCGTCTCGGATAGCGGATATAAGCTCGTCCGCCGCGGGCTTTCTGACTCCTGCCTGGCTCCAAGCCGGGCGGTAATCTCGAGCCCTGAAGAAATCGCGCACGGCGGCCGCGGCCAGAACCGGCTCCCCCGCCGCGCAGACGAGCGGAGGGTCCTCGACGGTCTGCAGGCGGCCCCAGATGGCGTAACGGACACGCTCGTCGAAGGTCATAGGGCGGGCGGCGGCGGCTTCCTTCCCCCGGCAGCCGGCCGCCAGGACACAGAGCGCCGCCAACACGGCATAGACCCATTTGCGCTGGCTTCGATTCATCCGGATGGCTGGGAGCATATGAAATCCGCCCCATCATAGACAAGTCCCGGGAGCCGGTCAATTTTCCAGAAAGCCGGTCTGCTATATTACGGGCATTACTCAGAAAAAGTAGATCAAACTCGGCCGAAGGGAATGGGGATGAGCGCCGATGCGGAAATTTCGCCGCGTGTTCTCGTTTTTCGAGGGGAGCCCGCTCGGAAAGAAGCGGGCCGGCGAGGATGTTTAAGCGGACCGTACAAAAACCGTAAGATCGATGCGGGCCGCGAGTACCGAGCCGCCGAGAAAAACGAGACGCCACGGCGCAAAAATTTCCGCCAGAGCGAATCCCCATATCCTGAGGCCCTTCTTGACCCTGACTGGAGCGGGGAATACAATGCCCGCTTGGAGTCAACATGACCCTACAAGTCGGTGTCCTCCTCCTCCTCATGGTGGCCGCCTACGCCGCGGCCAGTTTCAAGAAGCTGTCGGTCGAGATCAGCATCCTGACCGCCGCCCTGGTCGGCGGGATCGGCGGGGCCTTCCTCAAGACGCCGCCGCTCGGCGAGCTGCCCCGCCATCTGGTCGAGGGCATGTTCCCCTACCTCGACGTCATGCTCGTCTTTTCCACCGCCACCTTCTTTATGGCCTTGGTCAGCGAGTCGGGCGGCGTCAATTACGTCGTCCGCGGCGCCATCCGGCTGTTCTACAATGTCCGGGTCGTCGCCCTCCTGGTGCTGATGATCATCATCCTGATCCCCGGCGCCCTGACCGGGGCGGGCAGCGTTTCGCTGCTGGTCGTCGGCGCCCCGGTGGCCCTGGCCTTGAAGGCACTCGGCATCCCCGAGCGCAAGACCGCCGCCATCCTCTTCATCGTGGCCGGCTTGGCCGCGGCCGCGCCCCCGGTCAACATTTGGGCGATGATTCTCTGCGCCGGCACAGCCATCCCCTATGTCGGGTTCACCTACACGCTGGGCATCCCGGTCCTCATCCTGGGCACGTTCACCGTCCTCTGGCTGGGACTTAAAAAGGAAGGCGGCCTGGACAAAGCCGCCGCTCTGGCCGCCCTGCCCCCGGCCCCGGCTAATATGAAAGGCTGGCGCGTCCTCCTGCCGTTCCTGGTTTTCTTCGGCATGGTCATAGCCAACCGGACCTGGCCCTTTGCGACACCGATCTTCGGCCTGCCGCTCGAGTTCAGCGCCGCCGCCTTCACCGCTTGGCTGGTGAGCCCCAAGAAGCCCGACGTCCTGAAGCTGGCCCGCAACACCATGAAACGCCTCCTGCCCCTGCTAGCCACCATGATCGTGGTCGGCATGCTGCAGCAGATCATGACCGCCACCGGTGTCCGCGGCATGATCTCCTACGCCGTCATCTCCATTCCGCTGGTCCTGCTGTTCATTCTGCTGGCCGTCATCATCCCCGTGTCCGAGGGCGTCCTGACCTACGGCGCGGCGGCCATCCTGGGCATCCCGTTGATCTGGTTCTTCGACTCGATCGGCCTGCACGCCACGGTGGCCATCGCCGGCTTGAGCATCCTCTGGCCGCTCGGCGACGGCCTGCCGCCGACGGCCCTGATCGGACGCCTGAGCGTCATGGTCTCCGAGTATAAAGGCACCTACTGGTCCTTCCTCCGCCAGACCTGGCTGCCCTGGCTGGTCATCACGGTCACCGGCATCCTGATGGTCGTCTACAGCGCCAAGCTGGCCTTCCTGGTCCGCTGGAGCATGTGAGGAGCCCCGCCATGAACGTCATCATGATCCTATACTACCTGATCACGGCCGCGCTGGTCCTCCTGCTCGGCTGGAACTTCCTGCGCGAGCGCAAGAGCGCCAACGACATGATCCTGGGCCTGCTGGTCATCGTGCCGCTCGTCCTCCGCCTCCTGAGGGTCAAATGAGCGCCCCGGCCAAGGCCGAATTGGCCCATCCCGGTCGCGTCAAAGCCTTCCTGGCCGTCCTTACCGCGGCCCTGGCTGTGGCCGGCGGAATCCCCCTCTACAAGCACCGCCACTCGCAAATGCCGATCGTGGCCGGCCCCGGCGTCACCAAGGTCATCAAGCTGAGCGACTACCTCCCCGCGCTCAAGGGCCGCTTCGTCGACACCGACGTCTTCGTCATGGAAGGCGCCGAGCCGGGCGGCAAAGCCCTGCTGCTGGCCGACACCCACGCTAACGAGCCGGCCGGGCTCCTGGCCTGCCAGATTCTGATCGAGAACGCCGTGGTCGAGAAGGGCACGCTGTATATCATCCCAACCTTCAACCGCTCCGCCAGCCGAAACACCAAGGCGGGCGACGGCTACCCGCTCTACTTCGACATCCCCACCGACTGGGGCCAGGTCCGCTTCCGGATGGGCACGCGGGACACCTCGCCGCTCGAATCCTGGCCCGACCCCGACGCCTACATCCACTACCCCGACAAGCAAGCCTTCTCCTACCTCGACGTCCGCAACATCAACCGGACCTGGCCCGGACGGCCCGACGGTCCGATCATGGAGCGCGTCACCTTTGCGGCCATGGAGATGATGCGGCGCGAGAAGATCGACGTGGCGCTGGACTTCCACGGGGCCGAGACGATGTTCCCGGTCACCAACTGCGTCGTCGCGCCCCAAAAATCGGCCAAGATCGCTACCCTCGCCACCATGATGGTCAAGGCTATGGAGGGGTTCGACAGCCACGTCGAGCCGTCACCCCAGAACTTCCGCGGCCTGTCCCACCGGGAGATCGGCGACTTCTCCGACACCCTGCCCTTCCTCCTCGAAGCGCCCATCCCGTTCCTGGACCAGCCGACCGGCCCCAAGACGGTCAAGTTCCTCCTGGACGGCAAGGATCCCTTCCTGCTCAGCCTGGCCAAGAAGAAGAAGCTCTTCGTCCCCTATGACGAGAAGGGCTGGCCCATGGACAAGCGGGTCGGCCAGCATATGAGCACGGCCCTGGAGATCCTCCGCCAGTTCAGCAAGAAGACGCCCGATCGGGCTATCCGCCTGACCGGGGCGCCCAAGTACGCCGACCTCATCCGCGACGGCGTCGGCAAGTATTACCGTGATCCGGCCAAAGCCGAAGCGGGCCGGGTCCACTACGAATGACCGCCCCATCCGAATGCCAAGGAGACCGCAGATGACCGCCACCCGAAGATCCGCCTTCCGTTTTCCGGCCGCCCTGGCCCTAGCCGCCGCCGCCCTCGTCTATCTGGCCCTGCCGTCACGGCCGGCCTCCGGCGGGGCGGAGGCCACGGCTTTCGAGCCGACGCTCGATAACTGCACCGTCATCCTGGTCGGCAAGGACGCCTCGACGGACGGCTCGACCATGGCCACCCATACCGCCGACTGCGGCAGCTGCGATTGGACCTGGCTCAAGGTGCCGGCCGCGGACCACAAACAGGGCGAGATGCGCAAGCTCTACCACATCTCGCAGATGAAGACCTGGCCGCCGAGCGAGGGCCTGAAGTGGGACATGATCAAGAAGGACTACGCCGGGGTCGAGATCCCCGAGCCGGCCCACACCTACGGCTACATGCACGGCGTCTTCGGCTATATGAACGACCAGCAGCTGGCCTTCGGCGAGTCGACCATCGGCAACGTCCGCAAGATAGGGAATCCTACCCCGGCCGCCAAGACCGATATCACCATGCTGACGCTGCTGGCCATGGAGCGCTGCAAGACCGCCCGCGAGGCCATCCTGCTCATGGGCGGCTTGGCCGAGAAGTACGGCTATGGCTTCGTCGACGGCGGCGAGATGCTGGCCGTGACCGACCCCAAGGAAGTCTGGATTTTCGAGATCATGCCGGCCGGCGCGCTCTGGACGCCCGAGAGCGGCAAGCCGGGCGCGGTCTGGTGCGCGCAGCGGGTGCCCGACGACCAGGTCAGCGTCTGCCCCAACGAATCGCGGATCGGCGAGATCGACCTGGCCAACAAGGACTATTTCCTGGCCTCACCCAACGCGGTCTCGTTCGCCGTCGAGCAGAAGCTTTACGACCCCGCATCGGGCCAGCCCTTCAACTGGAAGCGGGCCTATTCCCCCGGCGCCGGCAGCGCCCTGAGCACCAACGGCGGCCGGCAGCGGATGTGGCGATTCTTCTCGGCCGTGGCGCCATCGAAAAACTTCGCCGCCGGCCTCGAGAACATGGACTTCCCCTTCGCCGTCAAGCCGGACCAGAAGCTTTCGGTCCAGGACGTCATGACCCTGACCCGGGACAAGTCCTACGGCACCGTCTTCGACCCGGTCAAGGGCATTCGCGGCGGCCCCTTCCAGAACCCCAATTACTACACGGCGACGCGCAAAATCAGCGTCTCCAACGCCGAGTACACGACCGTCACCCAATGCCGAGCGTGGCTCCCCGATCCGATCGGCGGCCTCACTTGGCTCGCCTGGGGCGACCAGGCCACCGCGTGCTATATGCCCTTCTATGCCGGGGTGACGACGATGCCCAAGTCCTTCGGCGTCGGCGACCATTTCATCCTCAACCGGGCTTCGGCCCGCTGGGCCTTCGACTACGTCGATTTCCATGTCCAGCCGGTCTACTCCGAGGCCATCAAGGACGTCCAGAAGGCCCAGCTGGAGTGGGAAGTCGGGGCCCTGACCCGGATCCCCGAGATCGACAAGCAGGCCCAGGCCCTCTACGCCAAATCGCCGGCCGAGGCCGTCAAGCTCATCACTAAATTTAGCAACGAGAACGCCGAGAAGGTGGTGGCCGCCTGGTGGGACCTGGGCGACGCCCTGCTCGTCAAATACGACCATTTTGGCTTTTACGACGCCGCCAAGCGCACCCGAGCCCGCGTCCAGCTGTACGGCTCCGTCTGGAACAAAGCCGTACGGATGGTCGATATATGGCTGGAAAAATAACCAAAGGAGACGGACGATGAGACACCCCAAGAGCTGGGCGGCCGCGGCCGCCCTCACGGTCGGCCTGATGGCCGCCGTTTTCGCCTTCGTCGGACCGGCCCGGACCGAGACGCCGGACCTGACCTTGACCCCCGATCATGAGGCCTGCACGGTTCTTATGGTCGGCAAGGGCGCGTCGACCGACGGGTCGACGATGACGACCCACACCTGCGACTGCGGCACTTGCGATTGGACCTGGGGCCACGTCCCGGCCAAGGACCACAAGACCGGCGAAGTGCGCAAGATCTGGCACATCAACCAGTACACGACCTGGGCCGAGGGCACCAAGTGGACGCTCGCGGCGACCAAGGGCGATACCGGATTCGCCATCCCCGAAATCTCCCACACCTACGCCTACCACCACGGCATGTTCGGCTACATGAACGAGAACCAGGTGGCCATCTCCGAGTCCACCCTCGGTACGGTCCGCAAGCTGGTCAACAACACTCCGGCGGCCAAGATCGACCTGACCATGCTGTCGCTGCTGGGCATGGAGCGGTCCAAAACGGCCCGCGAATGCATCGCAACCATGGGGGCTTTGGCCGAGAAGTACGGCTACGGCTTCAACGACGACGGCGAGATGTTCGCCGTGTCCGACCCCAACGAAGTCTGGATCTTCGAGATCATGCCGGTCGGCCCGCTGTGGACGCCCGAGAGCGGCAAGCCCGGCGCGGTCTGGTGCGCCCAGCGGGTGCCCGACGACCACGTCAGCGTCTGCCCCAACGAGTCCCGCATCGGCGAGATCAAGCTCGAGGACAAGGACTTCTTCATGGCCTCGTCCAACGTGGTCTCCTGCGCCATCGAGAACAAGCTCTACGACCCCGCCTCCGGCAAGCCCTTCAGCTGGAAGCATGCTTATTCCCCGGCCAACGCCTCGGCCCTGAGCAGCAACGGCGGCCGGCAGCGGCTGTGGCGCTTCCTGGACGGCTGCGCCCCCTCCCTTAAGATCAACCCCAACACGCCCAACATGGACCTGCCCTTCTCGGTCAAGCCCGACAAGAAGCTCTCGGCCCAGGACGTCATGAACTGGACCCGCGACAAGTCCTACGGCACGATCTTCGACCCCGTCCAGGGCATCCGCGGCGGCCCCTTCCAGAACCCCAACTATTACAGCGCGACCCGCAAGATCAGCGTCGCCAACGTCGAGTACACCAGCCTGGTGCAGTGCCGGCCCGGCCTGCCGAACGAGATCGGCGGCATCATCTGGCTGTCCTTCGGACCGCAGGATACGGCGATCTACATGCCGCTCTATGCCGGCATGAACGCCGTGCCCAAGTCCTTCACCGTCGGCGACCACTTCGTCTTCAACCGGGCCTCCGCCCGCTGGGCCAGCGACTATGTCGACTTCCACACCCAGGTCGTCTACAACCAGGCCATCAAGGACGTCCAGAAGGCTCAGCTCGAGCTCGAGGGCGGCGCCATCCAGAAGATCCCCGAGATCGACAAGGCGGCCCTGGCGCTCTACGCCAAGAGCCCGGCCAAGGCCCGCGAGTATCTGACCAAGACCGCCATCGAGCTGGCCGACCGCATGGTAGCCGGCTGGTGGGATCTGGGCGACAAGCTGCTCGTCAAATACATCCATCTCGGGTACTACAACGTCGAAAAGCGGACCCGGGATCGCGTCAACGCCTTCGTTCCGCAGTGGAACAAGGCCGTCCGCATGGTCGACACCTGGCTGGAGCCCGAGCCGGCCCCCGGCGGCCGCCGCTAAGGCCGGACCCGCCGTCCCCAAGGAGTGAAAAAAATGAGAAAAGTCCTGATCGTCCTACTCGCCGTCGCGGCCCTGGCCTCCCTGGCCGCGGCCCAGGCGGTTGTCCCCAAGGCCAAGCTGCCGATCCTGACCACTTCGGCCGGGCAGAGCAATGACGTCAACGCCCTGAACATCGTGCTGGAAGAAGCCGACCTCAAGTACGACTACTGCGACGTCCCCACACCCGAGCTTCTCGCAGCCGGCGTCGGGCTGGGCGGCAAGCAGTCGGCCGAAGGCTTCCACGTCGAAAGCAACACCGACCTGGCCAAGTTCCCCAAGGGCACGCCCTACAAGGCCGTTATTTTCGCCATCGGCGCCAGCCTCAAGGGCATGGGTGCCTCGGGCCTGACCATCGACACCGAGGAAGCCCGGGTCAAGAAGCTCGTCGACTACTGCAAGAAGAACAAGATCATGCTCATCGCCGTCCACGTCGGCGGCGAGGCCGGGCGCGGCCCTGCCGGCAGCGACAACGAGCGGATGATCGACGCCGTCGCCCCCATGGCCGACTTCATCGTCGTGACCAAGGACAGCAACAAGGACGGGCGCTTCAGCAAGATCGCCGAGAAGGGCAAGATCGCCTTCCAGCAGGTCGACTACGCCCTGGGCCTGGTGGACATCGTCAAAAAGATGTTCAACTGATCCGCGGCGGCGCGAATCGCCATTTCTTCCGCCCTGTCCTCATCGCCCCCAGCCGAAAGGCACGGGGCGATGAGGGCAGGGCTTTTTATTTGGGCCCCGCTCTGATATAAATTCCCCCTTCCGATCCAACCGTCCGGAGGTTTCCATGCCGTCCTGGAGAAAGATCCCCGCCCTCGTCCTCGTCCTCGCTATCTCGGCCGCCTCGCTTTTCGCCGCGGCGGGACCGACCTCGCCCAAACAGCACTTCGGCTTCGCCGTCGGCGACGACTACCAGATGATCAATTACACCCAGCTCGTCGCCTACTGGAAGAAGCTGGACCAAGAGTCCGACCGCATGACGGTTGTCGACATCGGCAAGAGCGAAGAAGGCCGGACGATCGTCATGGCTATCATCTCCTCGCCGGCCAACCTCAAGAAGCTGTCCCACTACAAAGACATTAGCCGCCGGCTGGCGCTGGCCAAAGGCTTGACCGACGTATCGGCCCGGGCGCTCGCCGTCGAGGGCAAGGCGGTCGTCTGGATCGATGGGGGCCTCCACGCCACCGAAGTGGTCGGCGGCCAAGCCATCATCGAGCTGGCCTGGCAGATGGTCAGCGGCAAGGATCCGGAGACGCTCCGGCTCCTCGACGACGTCATCCTGCTCGTCTGCCCGGTCAACCCGGACGGGTTGCAGCTTGTGGCCGACTGGTACATGCGGGACAAGGATCCGCTCAAGCGCTCGATGAGCGGCTTGCCCCGGCTGTACCAGAAATACATCGGGCACGACAACAACCGCGATTTCTACATGGTCACCCAGTCCGAGACCGAGGCCGTCAGCCGGGAGCTGTTCATCGACTGGCACCCCCAGTTCATCTACAACCAGCACCAGACCGGCCCGGCCGGCACCGTCCTGTTCTGTCCCCCCTTCCGCGACCCGTTTTATTACGACTTCGACCCGCTCATCCCCTTGGGCACCGACCTGCTCGGATTGGCCATGCACGAACGGTTCGCGGCCGAGGGCAAGCCCGGCGCCATCATGCGCGGCGGGGCCAGCTACTCGACCTGGTGGAACGGCGGCCTGCGCAGCACGGGCTACTTCCACAACGCCATCGGCATCCTGACCGAGATCATCGGCAACCCGACTCCGGTCGATATTCCCTTCGTCCCCGCCCGGATGCTTCCGACGGGCGACTACCCCTACCCGATCATGCCCCAGAAATGGCACTTCCGGCAATCGATCGACTATTCCATCACCGCCGGCAAGGCCATCCTGAACTTCGCCGCCGAGCGCCGCGAAGACGTGCTCTGGAATCGCTACGTGATGGGCCGCAACGCCATTGCCAAAGGCAGCGCCGACAACTGGACGTTCCAGCCGCACGACGTGGCTTCGCTGCAGAGGCGCATTGAACAGGAGCGAACGGCGGCGGCAACCGTCCCGGCGACGGCCGGAGCCGGGGCCCCAGGGGCGGGCGGACAGCGCGGCGGCGGTTCGGTGTCCATGAAGTATTATGAGGCTCTGCGAGACCCGGCCAAGAGGGACCCGCGCGGCTTCATCCTGCCGTCCGACCAGCCCGACTTCCTGACTGCGACCAAGTTCGTCAACACCCTGATCAAGAGCGGCGTCGCGGTCGACCGGGCGACCAAGGCCTTCGCCGTCGCCGGCAAGACCTATCCCGCGGGATCCTATATCGTCAAGACGGCCCAGGCTTTCCGGGCCCATCTGATGTCGATGTTCGAGCCGCAGGACCATCCCAACGATTTCGCCTATCCCGGCGGACCTCCGCGCCCGCCCTATGACAGCGCCGGCTGGACGGTGGCCTACCAGATGGGCATCCAATTCGATCGCATATTGGACCCGTTCGACGGCCCCTTCCAGGAAATTGTCGGATTCGCCAAGCCTCCTGCTTCGGCCCTTTCGCCGGATAAATCCAAGGCGGCCGGTTTCCTGATCAGCCATCAGGTCAACGACGCGGTCATCGCGACCAATCGACTGTTGAAGGCAGGCGAAGAAGTGTATTGGCTCAAGAGCTCGCTTCAGGCCAACGGCAAGACCTACCCGGCGGGGACGATCTACGTCCCGGCCCGCCCCTCCGCCCTGCCGATTCTCGACAAGGCGGCTAAGGACCTCGGTTTGGCCGTCGAGGCCGCAGATCTGCGCCCGGCGGGGGAAGCCCTCAAGCTCAAGCCCGTTCGGATCGGCCTCTGGGATACCTACGGCGGATCGATGGATTCCGGCTGGATGCGCTGGATTTTGGAGCGCTTCGAATTCTCGTTCGAGGTCGTCTACGCGCCCGTCTTAGATGCGGGGAATCTCGCCGCGAAGTTTGACGTCCTGATCTTCGTCGAAGGCGGCATTCCGGCCTATACGGCTCCGGGCCGCGAGGGAGCCGCCCGCGGCGGGTTCGGAGCGACGACCCCGCCCAACATTCCGGCCGAATTCCAGGCCATGGTCGGCCGGGTAACGGCGGAAAAGACCATCCCCCAGATCAAGAAATTCCTCGAAGAAGGGGGAACGGTGATCACCATATCGGGCTCGACCGCGCTGGCCTATCACCTCGGCCTGCCGGTGGCCAACCACCTTCTGGAAAAGGCCGCCGATGGCCGCGAAACGGCGCCGGCCCGCGAGAAATTCTATGTCCCGGGCTCCATCCTCCAGGTCAGGGTCGACAACACCAATCCTTTGGCCTATGGCCTGCCCGAACTGGTCGATGTGTTTTTCGACAACAGCCCGGTCTTTGACTTGATGCCGGAGGCGGCGCTCAAGAATGTGCGAGCGGTGGCTTGGTTCGAGAACAAAAACCCGCTCCGCAGCGGCTGGGTCTGGGGCGATGCCTACCTCTGGCGCGGCATTCAGGCGATCGAAGCCCCTGTGGCCAAAGGCCGGCTCTTCCTATTCGGCCCCGAGATCGCTTTCCGCGGCCAGCCGCATGGAACTTTCAAGTTCCTGTTCAACGGGATTTATTATGGCTCAGCCCAGGAGGCGAAACTGTAGAGGATTATCCGCTGATCTTGCCGTCGATCCCGACGACCACGCGGCGCGGCTTGAGGGAAGCGCCCGAGAGCTCGATCGCATCCTCGACCATGCGGTAAAGGCCAGCGCAGCAGGGCACGGTCATGATCGCCACGGTCAGCGAGCGGATTGCGTTGATCTTGATGATCTCGGCCAGTTTCTCAACGTAATTCCCGGTTTCGTCCAGCTTGGGGCAGGCGATGACCAGCTTCTTGTCCTTGAGCAGATCCTGATGGAAACTGCCCAGGGAGAAAGCGGTGCAGTCGGCGGCCACCAGCAGGTCGGCGTTCTGAAGGTAGGGGGAGAGAGGCGAAACCAGGTGGAGCTGGATCGGCCACTGGGTCAGCTCGGACCGGCCCGAGACGGCTTTGTCCGTTGAGGCTTCGGGCTCACGCTTGATCTCTTGGGCCAAGGTGCCGGGGCAGCCGCAAGCCATCGCAGGGACTCGTTTGGTGGCCGCTGCCGCGACGGCAAGCCCGCCCTTCCCGTGAGCGGTTCCATGGCCGGGCGGCCCCTGATGGTGTCCGTAGTCGTGATCGTGCTCACGGCCCTCATGATGGCCCCCGTCCCCGATACCGTGGACGTTCTCGGCAGCCTCCTGGCCCCGGGTTTTCAGGACATGCTGGTAAGCCGCTTGGGGGTTGTATGTTTCGCTGTCGCGCTCGATGATCTTGAGGGCATCGGTCGGGCAGACGTCCAGGCAGGCACCCATCCCGTCGCAGAACAGCTCCCGGACCAGGACGGCTTTGCCCTCCTCGTCCAGCCGGAGCGCGCCCTCCGCGCAGGCGGTCGTGCAGAGGCCGCAGCCGTTGCATAGATCGCGATCGATTTCGATTATTTTTCTCTTGGCCATGGGTATTCTCCTCGGCGTCATTATCCCGGATTGGGGCCGGGCCTTCCTTGACCGAAGTCAAAAAAGAAACACTCCCGAATCGGGAAGGGATCGACGGGGATCGGCCGCGTCGGCCGCCGCAACTTCACCCGATCAGGGACTTAAGCCCGCCGCAATCGACGATGCGGATCGCTTTGCCCCGGACCTCGATCAGGCGCTCTTCGCGCATTTGGCGCAGCGTCCGCGACAGCGTCTCGCCGACCGTGCCCAGGGACTTGGCCAGCTCGCCCTTGCTCATGGGCAGATCGACCCGGCAGCCGCCTGACCCGCCGCAGCGGGAGAGGAGAAACTCCGCCACCCGCTGGCGAACGGTGCGCATGCCCAGACTCTCGACCCGAGCGCTGAGCTGGACGCATTTGCGGGCCAGGAGGCGGACAAAAAACCGGGCCGCCCCTGGGTCAGCGGCGATGGCCCGATCGACGGCCGACGCCGGAAAAGCCAGGACCCGGCTTTCGCGCACGGCCTGGGCAAAGAAGGGATAGCGGCC
Organism: Candidatus Aminicenantes bacterium; assembly: GCA_026393855.1. Lineage (NCBI taxonomy): Bacteria > Candidatus Aminicenantota > Candidatus Aminicenantota bacterium. Next base: position 70,869 of record JAPKZJ010000072.1, on the reverse strand, counting down.
ATGGACCAGGGCGAAGGCCTCGCCGACGAATTCGCCGCTTCCGAGCCGGGTGACCTCGAGCTCGCGGCCTTGATCGTCCAGCTTGAAGACCCGGATTTCGCCCGAGAGGACGTAGCAAAAGACGGAGGCAAGCTCGTCGGCCTGGAAGAGGGCGGTTCCTTTGGCGAAGAGCGTCTCGCGTCCCAGGCGCCTGATCTCGGCCGGCAATTCGTTCATTTGCATATTATATCCGAAGGGCAATTAAACTATCTGACTAGACTTTTCACCCAATTCCGGGGAAGTTGGGCAGTTCGGAGTGTCGGCCAACGGCGAAATCGCAAGGGCGGCGCCTTTTTCCATAACTCTCAGAGGGGACGTGGCACTAGCCACGCGCCGAGGGCTGTTTGAGCACGCGACCATCAAACGAAGGCGAAATGGAGTGGGCGGTCTCCAAGACCGGACGATCTCGAATGCGCAGTTCCGCCCTCGCGGGGACGGTCGGGGCGATGTCCCGACGAGGACTGCGAAGCGCTGGAGGCGCCAAGGAATCCTTTTATTCCGAAGGCGCCTGGCACTTTTGATTTTATTGATGTCACCTCCCCAGCCCCTCCTTCAAAGGAGGGAGTCTGTCAGCGCCTTCGGCTGTATGTGGCGAGGCGAGCCCGAAGCCGCCCTCGCGAGGACTGTTGAGGCAACCGTCCTGGCGAGGGCTATCAAAGCATTGCCGGGACGGCAATCCCGAACCGGCCTCACCGGAATTGGGGGAAGTTGGATTTGAGGCCAGGCCCCTAATTGAATATGATAATACGGTGCGTTTCATCCACTCCCCGGAGGCCAACATCATGAAATCTTCCCCTATCCGCCGGCCGGCTCTCGCCGCTTTTTCCGCAGTCCTTGTCCTGGCTTCGACGGGGATTGTCTCTTCTCAAACCCCCAGCGCTCCCGCGCCGGCCCTCACCGCAGTCCCCATGGCCCAATACCTGGCTTATGCCCGGGCCTCGGCCGACTACGCCTGGACCCACTTCGACGAGACGATCGCCGCTTGGCGGAAGTCTTTCGATCCCAAGAACGTCTTCGGATATCGGTCCCCCGGCAACCTCCTGGAGATGGCTTCGATCTACGCCCAGCTCTTCGAACGCGAGCGCAAGCCCGAACAGGCGGCCCGGGCCAAGAAAGTGCTGCTGACCTACGGCGACTACCGGTCGGAGTTTCCCGATTGGGCCCGCAAGATGCGCTACGACTACGACGACGCCGTCCCGGCCCTGTCCGATTTCTTCACCGTCATGCGCTACATCCGGGCCTACGAAGATCTGCGCCGGATGGGTCAGCTCACGGCCGAGGAGGACGCCAAGTGCGCCAAGATCATCTCCGAGAGCATCCGCTACATGCTCCGGACCCAGGAATGGGGGGCGATGAACCGCTCCATGCTGCGGGCCGAAAACCTGGCCTGGGCCGTACGGGCCCTGCCCGGAGATCCGGATGTTAAGACCTGGGACATGCAGCGGCGGGCTCTGGGCGACGATAATTGGGGCCACTGGGAGATCGAAGACGCCACGATCTACCACGGCGTCTGGCTCTATTCCCTCCTTGGCTACGCCGAAGCCCGGCACGATCTGGACGGTCTGTTCGCGACACCCGAGATATATTACTACGCCCAGTATTTCCTGAACCTGATGAGTCCGGCCGGGATGATCCCCGACTTCGGCGACGCCCACTGGGAAGCCAATTGGCCGCACTACCTGGTCTTCTTCGAGGCGGCCGCGGCTCGGTACAAGAATCCCCAGATCAAGTGGGCGGCGGCCCGGATGGCCCGCAAGTTCGTCGATTTCAAGACCCCGACGAGTGTCGGACTCGGCTATATGTTCATGGACATCGTCCGCTGGGGCAGCGACGCCGTCGCCGCGGCCGAACCGCCCGCCGTCTCGCGGGAGGTCATGGAGGATATCCAGGGCAAAAAGATCGTCTTTCGCAACGGCTGGGGGCCGCAGGCCTCGTACCTGCTCTGGAACTATCGGGACGAGGGTGACGGCGGGCTGAACTTCCGCGACTACCTCCGCGACACCATCCCCGTCGAAGAGGAGAAGATGACCCACGGCCACGCGGACGAGAACTCCATCGCCCTGCTGATGGACGGCGGGTCGGTCCTGCTGCATGACGCGGGCTACCGCGACTATATGCCCAGCGGCCCCTACGGCCAGTTCCGCCAGGACTATTTCCACAACCGGCTGGTCGTCCGGCCGGAGAAGATCTTCATGGGCCAGAAGGACGGCGAATCGCGCTACAGCTCTCCCGGATTCGCCGCCATCCCCGGCCAGAAGGTGCTCGATTTCCTGCACGACGCCGGTTCCTACCGCAAGGTCCGGACCCAGAAGGTGGATTTCCTGGATCTGCCGGATATCGGCTATGGCCGGGCCCGGACGATCGACGACAACTGGGGCTATCAGGCCGATCGGGTCATCGCTTACGTCAAGGAGGGCGGGTTTTACGTCGTCTTCGATTTCTTCAAATCCCTGCGCGAGGAGTGGTTCACTTTAGCCGACCTCTGGCATACCCGCAAGATCCATGCCCAGGGCCCCGGCTGGTTCGACACCGGCTACGACGGCATCGCCAACACGGCCGGAAACATCACGGTTCCCCTGCCGCAGGACAAGCGCCTGCTCATCGTCTTGCCCGACACGGGATTCCGGCTCGAGGGCGTAGAGCCTCAGAAGCGGCATTACCAGGACGAGATGACCATCCACCAGACTCGGTCCCAGCACTTCGAGCTGGGCGAATCGACCGGGTTCGTAACCGTCCTCATCCCCCACCCGGCCGGAGCGGATCCGGCCCCCTTGGCGGCCAGCGTCAAGCTGCTGCCCGGCTCGTCCGCCCGGGCCGGGCTGGCCGTGGAGATCACGGCGGGCGGCCGCCGTTTCGTCGTGGGCGCCAAGGCCGATCTGCGGCGGGATATCGCCCGCGACAACAAGCGGCCCCGCTACCTTTACGAAGCCGGAAAGGTCGCCTTCGGGGATTTCGAGACGAACGGCGATTTCCTCTTCGCCGCCCAAGACGGGCCCGGACTGGCTTACACGATTGTCAACCTGACCAAGGCCCTCTACAAAGGGAAGCTGCTGATCGAGAACAAGCCCTGGAACTCGGGCCTCGCCTATGACGGCAGCCCGGATTCGCCCGAACGGGGCAAGCTCCGCTATTGGCGGGACGTCGTCAAGACGCCTTGAAGTTCGGACCGTCCGGAAGCCGGAACATGTAGTCGGGATCGATCCGCGGCTCGTCGCGCCGGTGCCGGCGCATGAGGGCGATCTTTTTCGCCAGCAGATCGGGGAAATTCTCGCCGTGGATGAACGGCGTCTCCCCGACCTCGGCCACCATCATCCATTCGACCCCCGCCTCGGCCCAGAGCGCGATCATCGCCTCGGCGTTCCGAATCTCGCGCCCGATGGCCTCGTCCAACCGGGCCCGCAGGACTTTCCGGCGGGCCAAACTCCGTGTTTCTGTCCAACCGTGGACGCAGGCGATCCAAGCGGCGGCGTTTCTCTGGGTTTCGAACCAAGCCCGTAAAGCCCGAGCCCGAACCCATTGATCGCGAAACACCGTCGTCCCCTTGGCGTCGCCGTCGGCCCGGGCGGCGGACAGCGCCGCCATAAAGACCGCGATCGCCTGATCCAGCGGCTTCCAGACCCCGCGGTCCATCCGTTTGACGGCCTTGACGGCGTAGGGCGTCGGCACCAGCTCGAAGAGGACGTCCTTGGCCAGGTCGACCTTATTGGGGTTGTGGATCGAGCTGACCATGATTTTTTCGTAATAGGCCCGCTCCAGCTCCGGGATGGCCTCCATGTCCGGAACGAACGGCCGGACCAGAAGGCGGTTCCAAACCGTCCCGAACCCGGCATAGAGGGGCAGGGGGACGGCCATACGGACGGCCGTATCCACGAGCTTCCAGCCGCGCACCAGCCGACCGGCCCGCTTCGCTCCCGCGTAGCGCTCGGCGATGCCGCGGACGGCCGCGTCGATCCCTTGCTTGGGGTCGAGCTGGAAGGCCCGGAAAACATCCTGGTTGACGGCATACGGAGCCTTGTCGGGAGGATGAAGGCCGCCCATTTGGGCCAGCCCCGGGGCTTTGCGCTCGGCCGCGGCCTGTAGCTTTTCGTGGGTCAGCCACGGGAACGGGATTCCCAGCAAGGGCTCGAAGTTCCCGAAGGCGGCGAAATAATGATAGAAATAGGCCCGGCTGCCGCGCCGCCCCAGCTCAGCCGCCGTCTCGCCTTCCTTGGCCGAAAGGGTGTTGTGGTAGAGAGACCCCAGGACTTGAATGTCCTTGTGCACGGGATGGGCGTAGTTGTTCTCCCAACCGGTCGTCTGAAGCGAGTTGACCTCGACGTCGATGCCGTCGCGAAGCAGCGGCCAGAGGTGCTTGCGTTCGCCGTAGAACGATTCGAGCCGGGTGATGATCCGGAAGCCGGGATGGACCGCGGCAGCCGCGTCGCGCAGGACGCAGTAGTACCGGGCCACATTCTCGGCCGCCAGCCGGGCGATCTCTTCGTCGTCCTTCCATTCCCGGACCAGGTAGGGCCCGCCGTTGCGGCCGACATAGAGGGATTTGGTATGCTCGAACCCGGAGCCGCTGTCGTTGGACCAGACGGCCATGAAGGCCAGCTCGGGCGCCTCCCGCAGGAGATTCGTGATCAGCTCGGCATAGTGGGCCCGAGCGGCGGGGTGAGCCAGGGTCAGGGCAAAGCGCGGCTTGAAGCTGCGGAACGGGTGGTCGACCCGCGGCCCGCGCAGAGTCGGGTATTTTCGGAAGAATTCCTCGGGCATCGAGCGGGGCTCGAAGCAGAGCAGGCCGGGCGTCAATCCGTATTTCACCGCCCGCTTGACGTTCTCCTTCAGCCGGGCCAGGTTGGCGTCGAGATACTCTTGGGGATAGAAGCCGCGGTTCAGGCGGCTCGAGGTGAACTGATCCAAGGCCGGGCAGTAGGTGTAGAAATCCGGGTAGAACTCGTCGGGCGGCCCCTGCTCCCAGGGATGCGGCGTGGCCAGGCCGTTGACCTCGACCTGGGAGAATCCCAGCCGGGCATATTCGCGCATGTACCGATCGCGGTCGAAGGGCCGGATGATCCGGCCGTATTGGGTCAGGACGATATCGAAAGTGGATTTCTCGATACCGAACGTGATCGGCACAAGGCGGCAACGGACGCGCGAGATATCCTCCCCCGCCAAGTCCTCGACAAGGTGCAGGGCGCCCGTGACAAGGAAAGCCGGCGAGGAGGCGATGAGAGCGCCCGCGCCGTCCGCTTCGAGGGTCAAACAGAACCATTCCCGGCCTTTCGGCGGGACGACCTTCTCAGCGGCCATCCGGCGGCGCCAGGCCGCGTCGGCCACGGCCACATGGAAGACGCCGCGGGCGGGGCGGGCTTTGCCGTCCCAGGCTGTGCTGTACCGTGTGCCTTGGCTTTCGAGGCGTACGGCACGTGTGTCCCGCTCTTCGGGACGTACGGGGCGGCCCCTGCGGGCCGGCTCGGACCGCAGGACGGCCCCTTCGGCGAGCGCTTGGAGCTCGCGGGCGGCCGTCTCCTCGACGGGGAGCGGATGAGGGGGCATGGACAGAGCGCGGGTGCGGCGCAGGGCCTCTCGACAAGTCATGGAGCCTCCGGAAAGATCAGGATTTCCGTTCCCACGGCGGTTGGCCGGGGGACGGGCGGGGAGCGGCGCCGGGCTCCGCGGGACGCGGGGCCGGGCGGCGGCTGAACATCTTGAGCGTTTCGTGGGTGGATTTATCGTAGATGAAGGGCTTGGCGATCTCATAGTCGATCTTGCCCTCCTTACAGAGCTTAAGGAGCGACTGATCCATGGTCTGCATGCCGTCGGCCAGGCCCGTCTGCAGGGTCTGGATCATGGCCTCGGTCTTGCCCATCCGGATGTTGTTGCGGATGGCGAAGTTGCACATCATCACCTCGCAGGCCATGCAGCGCCCGGGCTCATCCACCCGCGGCAAGAGCACCTGCGAGATGACTCCCAGGAGGTTGGAGGCCAACTGGACCCGGACCTGGGGCTGTTGCTCCGACGGGAAGACGTCCACGATGCGGTCGATCGTCTGGGCCGCGCTCGAGGTGTGCAGGGTCCCGAAGACGAGGTGCCCGGTCTCGGCCGAAGTGATGGCGATGCCGATGGTCTCGAAATCCCGCATCTCGCCGATCAGGATGACGTCGGGGTCCTGGCGCAAGGCCGCCCGCAGGGCGTTCTTGAAGGACAGCGTGTCGCCGGCCGGGCCGACTTCGCGCTGGGTGACGTACGCCTTCTTCGATTTGTGGAGATATTCGATAGGGTCCTCGATGGTCACGATGTGGTCGGTGCGGTTCGTGTTGATGGAGTCGATCAGAGCCGCCAGGGTGGTCGACTTGCCGCTGCCGGTCGGGCCGGTCACGAGCACAAGGCCCCGCTTGGCCGTGGTGAAGGCCCGTACGGAGTCGGGCAGGCCGAGATCGGCCAGGAGGGGAATCTGGGCGGCCAGGGCGCGGAACGTCGCCGCCGTCGTCCCCCGCTGTTTGTGGATGTTGACGCGGAAACGGCCCAGGCCCGAGACGCCGTAGGCGAAATCGAGCTCGTAGCGGGTGTCCTTGTCATGCTCGAAGGTCTCCCGCTGCTCATCCGTCAGAATGCTGTAAAGGAGACCCTGCAAGCCGTCCGGCGTGAATCGTTCATAATCCGCCAGCGCGACGAGCTCGCCGTAAACGCGGACGGCGGGAGGGAGGCCGGCCAGAAGATGGAGATCCGAACCCTTCATCTCCACGAGCTTCTTGAGCAGGTCGATAATGATCATCGCAGGACTCCTTGCGGGAGCCCCATGATAGCCTCTTTAAGCCGGAATTTCCAGGTCGGCCGGGTCAGAAGCGGACGGTGCGGACCGGGTTCCCCCGCCAGGCCAGAAAGGCCTGGAAGGCCGCCCAAGAAATCGTCACCGTGGAGGTGTTGACGTTGGGGTGGAAGCTTACGAATGCGGCCTCGCGGAGGCCCTCGTCGACGATGACGACCACCGCCCGGGCCTCGTCGTTGATCAAGCCGAAGGGCGAGACCGCCCCCGGGGTCACTCCGAGGTGGCGGGCCAGCCGCTCGTCGGAGGCGAAGCTGAGGCGGTCGTCCGGGAGAATCTTGGCCAGGGCCTTGAGGTCGATCGGCCGCCGGTGCTCGGCAATGACCAGGTAGTGATGATTCCCCTTTTTATTGCGCAGGAAAAGATTCTTGCAATGGGCGCCGGGGATGCCTTGCCAATATCCGACGGCCTCCTCGACCGTGGCCGCGGGCGGGTGATCGCGCTTGGCGTAGGCCAGGCCGAGCGCGGCGAGGGCCGCGAGGACTTGCTGTTCCCGATCAGAGCTCATGAACCTTTCCCTCCCCGTTCCCGTATCATCGTGTGACGAGGTGCGCCGATGAATCTTCTGCTTTGGCTGATCCTGTTCATCCTGTGTTGGCCGCTGGCCCTGTTGGCCGTCGTCCTCTATCCGATCGTCTGGCTGCTTGTGCTTCCGTTCCGGCTGATCGGCATCACCGTCGACGCCGTCTTCGATCTCTTCAAGGCCGTCATCACGCTCCCGGCCCGAGCCCTGCGCGGCTTCCGTTAAAGCCGCGTTAATGGGCTTCCAGGGCGTAGAGCTTGAGCTCGGCGGCCTGGTAGGCCACTTTGATCCAACACCGCCAAAGAATGTGAATTTGAACCAGACAGAATCCGGACAGGACGGCCGCCGTCGTCGTCCGAGCGAAAGACGCCTGCAGGAGCCAGTAAGCGGCGAACCCGGCCAGGGCCGTCAAGCCCAGCAGATAATATAACGCCAGCGTCCGGACCAACTTGCGGACGACGAAAACGACGGCCCAACCCAGGGCGGCCAGGGCGCTCCGCCCCTCTGTGACTGCGATCCGGATCCGGGCGTAATCCAGCATCATCTTGACCAGGAAGAAGAGGAATAGCCCGATGGCGATCCGGGCCAAGACCAACAGGAACTGGACTTTTTCCCGCGCCGGATCAGGCCCGGCCGCGGCGATCCCACGCCCGGCCAGGAAAAAGAGGAATGCCGCCGGGACCCAAAGCAGCAGCGATAGCGCGGCAACGCGGAAGAAGCGCCCGTAATATTTCCCGCCGCCCGCCCAGAACGAAGCGGCGAAGCCCTGGGCCTCGCGCAGCCGAACCAGCTCGCTGAGCACTCCGCCGTAGAGGAACGGCGAGACGAATAAGTACAGGCCGAGCAGGGCTGCCGCCGCGGTCAGCAGGGCGTTCAAGGCGGGGCCGGAGCCGGTCAGGACTTCGATCAGGACGTCGGTCGCCTGTCCGGACATCAGGGCGTCGCCGCTCAAGCTGCGAGCCAGCGGCGCGGCCAGGACCGAGGCGGCGACGGCGTAAACGGCCGAGGCGAAGACGACGTTGACGGCCCAGAAGACGAAAACCGCCTGCGGCCGGATCAGGGCTTCCTGCAGGCCCTTGCCGTAGATTCTCATGACGCTCATAGGTCTCTCCTCAAAGGGTCAGCAGGGACAGGACGTGCTGGAACAAGGCCGCGATCTTCAGGGCGGCCTTGCGCACGCCGCCGGGCCGAGGCTCGAGCCGCAGGGAGTTGTTGGCCCGGTCGACGTCCAGCAGCCAGATGCCTTCCGGGTCCACTTGGGCGTAGTCCAGACGGTCGGGGCCGGTGTAGACGAAGCGCTTCCATCGCTCGCGGCCGTCCCAGGTCTCCTTGATCTTGCGGCCATTGGCAAACACGACCAGGATATCCTGCGGGAAGATCCACTCCCCTTTCCGGACCACGACGACCTCGCTGCGATAGGCGGCAGGCGTCTTGGCCGCCGCCGGGTCGGCTTTGACCAGTTTGCCTTTGAACATCCCCTCGGCCTCGAGAACCGGCTCGGAGCTCACGGAGCTCACGGCGTAGTCGAGCTTGTCGGGGCTGCGAAGAGCCTGGTCGAAGAACCACTTGAGATCCCGGCCGCTGACCGTTTCGGCCGTCTGAATGAAGTCCTCCGAGGTCGGGTGGCGGAACTTCCAGGTCTCGAAGTAGGTCCGCATGATCCGGCCCATCGTCTCCTCCCCCAGATACCGCTCCAGGGTCAGGAGCATCAGGCCGGCCTTGGCATAGACATTCGCGGCGTAGCTGCCGCCGCCCACGAAATCCCAGGATTTCTTCAGGATCGGGTCGAACCGGCCCGAGCCGATGACGGCCAGCCGCTGGTAGGCCAGATCGCCGATCCGGATCGGCCCAAGGTCGATGAGCGAGCGGTCGGGGCCGTAGAACAAGGTCATGGCCTTGATCTCGGAATAGGTGTTGATGCCCTCGTCCAGCCAAGCCTCCTCGAACTCGTTCGAGCCGACCATCCCGTACCAGTAACCGTGGCCGAACTCGTGGATGGTGACCATCTCCGGCATCCGCAGCCCGGCCGGCATGAAAGCGACCGTGCCGGCGGTGAAGAGGGTCGGATACTCCATCCCGCCCGCGCCGGTCGCCCCGGGTGCAGGATCGACCAGGGTGATGGTCGGGTAGGGATAGGCGCCGTAGCTGCGGCTGTAGAACTCCAGCCCCTGCTTCAAGGCCCGGACGTAACGGTCGCGCTGGCCCAGATGCTCCTTATGGACGAGAAAGATCATCTCGGTGTCGACGGCGGGCTCGGCCAGATGGAACCGCTCCCTCGACTCGACGAAATCGGGACAGGCCGTCCAGGCAAAATCATGGATGTTGTCCTGGGCGTAGGTAAAGGTCCTGGTCGCGTCCGCGTTCTTCTTGTCCCCGATCCGCTTGCCGGTCGCGCCGACCACGAACTTTTCGGGCACGGTGAGGTCGACCCGGTACGTCCCGTAGTCGGCGAAGAATTCGCTCTGGGCGTGGTATTGATGGCAGTTCCAAGCCCCTTTCCAGAGCACGCCGATTTTGGGGAACCATTGGCCGGCCATGAAGAAATCGCCCGCGAATCCGGCCCGGGCGAAGACCTTGGGAAGTCGGACCGTGAAAGCGGCCGTCAGGGTGATCGAATCGCCCGGCTTGACCGGCGCCGGCAGGGTGACTTTCATCACGGTCTGATCGTCGGCGTTTCTGTCGTCGGGCTGGACAAACTCTATGGTCGGCGTCAGGTCGGCCCCTTCCTTGATCCCGATTTCGGTCACATCGATGAAGCCCCAGTTCTCCTTGTCGGCCCGGAAGCCGCGGCTTGAGCCCCGGCTTTCGGTCATGAACGTCGAACGGTTATTTTTAAAGGCGTTCATATAAAGGTGAAAGCGGAGTTCCGCTACCGGCTGGTCCGAATCGTTGCGCCAAACAAGCGTCTCTCGGCCTTGGATGGTCTTGGATTCGGGGACCAACCGAGCCTGGATGTCGTATTGGACGATCGGACTCGCAGGGACCGTCTGGCTCCAAGCGGGAGCCAAGAGGGCCAGGATGAGAGCGGCAAGAAGTGTCTTGGACATGACGGGCTCTCCCCGAGAATAAGCTGGGTAGCATATAACACAAGGAAAAACGCAAGTCAAAAAACGCCGTCCCCGGCTGGAAATAGCCGGCCTCCGGGGTTAAAATACGTTTTTCGCGCCGACCCTTCCCCGGAGGTACCCCATGGCCCGAACCCGATCCGCCCTTGCTCCGATTCTCGCCGCTGCGCTTGTGGCGATCGTCGCCGTTCTGGCGCCGGCGCCCTTGCCCGGCCAAGCTGCGGCGCCCGGTCCGTTCCGCCTGACCATCGACAACATCATGCGGGGCGAGGAGCTTATCGGCACCACCCCTTCGGACCTGCAGTGGTCCTATGACGGCCAAGTCCTCTACTTCCGGTGGAAGAAACCCGGCGCCCCGGCGGCCGAGCTTTATGCCTTCGGCAAGGCCGATGCAGCGCCGCGCAAGATTACGGCCGAGGCGATGATGAAGCGGCCTCCCGCCTCGGCCCCGGGCCGCGGCCGTGGATTTGGCGGCTTCGGCGGCGGCGCTCAGCCCGTCCCCGACAAGGCCCGCAAGCGCGCCCTCCTCGTCGAAGGCGGCGACGTCAAACTCATGGATTTGAAAACAGGGGCCGTCCGACCGCTTCTCGCCACCGACGATCGGGAGGCGGGCGTCCGATTCTCGTTCGACCAAAAGAAAGTCGTCTATACCGTCGGCGACAACGTCTTCGCTATGGCCTTAGACGGCGGCGAGCTGCGGCAGATGACATCGTTCGCCAAGCGGCCCCCCGCCGTCGAACCGCGCAAGACGACCGATATCGACAAATGGTACCAGGACCAGCAATTGGAGCTCTTCCAAATGTTTAAACGGGTCGGGGGCGAAGGCCGCGGCCAAATGCCAGTGGGGCCCCCGACGGGCACGGGCGCCCGTCCGATGGCCCGCCGGCGGCCGTTCCCCCTGGCCGAGAATCAGACTGTCTCCGGACAGGACCTTTCGCCGGACGAGAGCCAAGTGGTCTTCACCATCTCCGAGCCTGTGGCCGACATCCGCCAAACTATCGTCCCCAACTATGTCACGAGGTCCGGCTACACCGAGGATATCCCGTCGCGGCCGAAGGCGGCGTATTCTTGGACCCGGTCGGGGCGGATGGGCCTGATGGCGACCACCACGGGCGAGGTCCGCTGGCTCGACTTCGGGCAGGGCGAGAGGAAGCTCTCCGAGTCCTTCCTGGGCTGGTCGCCCGACGGACGCTGGGGGCTGGTCCAGGTGCGGACGGACGACCGCAAGGACGACTGGCTCTACCGGCTCGATCCCGCTTCCGCAACCCTCCTGCCGCTGGAAACGATCCATGACGACGCCTGGGTCGGCGATCTCGGGCTGACTTCGGTCGCCTGGACGCCCGACGCCAAGGCCGTCGTTTATGTCTCCGAGAAAGACGGGTTCGCCCATATCTATCGAGTTTCCGCCGAAGGAAAAGAAAGGGCCCAATTGACCTCGGGCCGTTTCGAGGTGCGCGACGCCGTCCTATCGGCCGACGGAACGAAGATCTACTTCACTTCGAGCGAAGTCCATCCCGGCGAGCTCCACTACTATGTTATGCCCGCCCAGGGTGGACCCAGGACCCGGCTAACTGCGATGACCGGCCAGCATGCCGTATCCCTCTCGCCGGACGAGACGACGCTGGCCTCGATCTTCAGCACGGCAACCAAGCCGGGCGAGCTCTATGTCCAGCCCGCCAAGCCGGGGGCCGCCGCCCGGACCCTGACCCTTTCCACGACGGAGGAGTTCCGCTCTTATGCTTGGATGGAACCGGAAGTTTTGAGCTTCAAGGCCCGCGACGGCGTCGATATTTACGCTCGTCTCTTCCGGCCCGCCTCGGCCAACCCCAAACGTCCAGCCGTGATCTTCATCCACGGCGCGGGATATCTGCAAAACGCCCATAAGGGCTGGTCCACCTATTACCGGGAATACATGTTCCATAACCTGCTCGCGGCCGCCGGGTACCATGTCCTGGACCTCGATTACCGGGGCTCGTCCGGCTACGGCCGGGATTGCCGCACGGGCGTCTACCGGTTCATGGGCGGAAAGGATCTGAACGACGTCGTCGATGGGGCCAAGTTCCTGGTCGAGTCCTGCGGGGTCGACGCCGGCCGCATCGGCTGCTATGGCGGCAGCTACGGTGGCTTCCTGACGCTGATGGCGATGTTCACAGCTCCCGAGGCGTTCAAGGCGGGAGCGGCCCTGCGGCCGGTGACCGATTGGGCCGCCTACAACGCCGGCTACACCGTGGATATCCTGAACCTGCCGCAAAAGGACGCCGAGGCCTATAAGAAGAGCTCGCCCCTCTATCTGGCCCAAGGCCTGAAAGGCGCCCTCCTCATCTGCCACGGGGTGGTGGACACCAACGTCCACGTCCAGGACAGCATCCGGCTGGCCCAACGGCTGATCGAGTTGCGCAAGGAGAACTGGGAGCTGGCTCTCTATCCGAGTGAGAACCACAGCTTCGTCAACGCCGATTCCTGGGCCGACGAGTACAAGAGGATCTTCAAGCTGTTCGAGACAAACCTGAAAAACTAATTTCACCTCCCGATTCCGGGAAACACGGTCCGGAGTGTCGTCCCGGCGGCGCGGGTTCACCACTCCTTTTTACGCCAATCCGCTCGGCGCCTCCAGCGCTTCGCAGTCCTCGTAGGGACGTCGCTCCGACCGTCCCCGCGAGGGCGGAACTGCGCATTCGAGATCGTCCAGTCTTGGAGACCACCCACTCCGTTTCGATTCCGTTAGATGATCGCGTGCTCAAACAGCCCTCGGCGCCCGTTGGGTGCCCTCGCGGAGAGGCGTAAAAAGCCGGAACCCGCGCGGTTTCGCCGTCGGCCGACACTCCGAACCGCATGTTTTTCCCGGAATCGGGAAACGAACAAAAAACCATTGGTTACAGCCGCCAGAAGGCGCGCGAGGAAAAGCGCCGGGCTAAGCGGCGGCGGAACAGCAGCCAGATCGGCAGGACGAAGCAGGCGAACTCCAGGCCGAGGACCAGGAAGTTGTGCGGACTCGTCATCACCTTCCTGGGGACGCGACGGAGGAAGGGGAAAAAGCCCAGATTGTAGTAAGTGTCGGAGAACGGGAAGAAGAGCCGCATGCCGATCGGCTTGAGCGTGTCGATGACGATGATGTCCAGGAGCAGATGGGAGAGCCCCGTCAGAAGAAGGCCCCAACGGCTCCGACCTCGCGGCAGGAGGAACGCCAACAGGCCGCAGCCGGCCAGGATGAACGGGACGTTGTGGGTGTAGTACTGATGGATGAAGATCGGCTTGGGCCCGAAGACCATATAAAATAGGAAATCGATGTCGGCCAGATTGGCCGCCAGGAAGAACATCCCCAGCGTACCCAGCGTTTTCTTGCGATCGAAGACCTGCCAGCCGAGGAGTCCGATCCCGAGATGGGCGATAGGGCTCATCTCATGACCCCGCCCGCCGCTTGATGACGACCAGGGTGATGTCGTCGCCCTGGGGCGAGCCCGCCGTATGGCCGGCCACTGCGTTCAGAATGGCGGTCTGGATCTCGCCCGCCGTCCGCCCGGCGCACTCCCGCACCGCCTGGATCAGCTGCTCCTCGCCGAAAAAGCGATCCGGCCGATCCGGGGAACCGGGTGAGGACGCTTCCGTGATCCCGTCGGTGAAGAGAACCACGACATCGCCGGGCTCCAAATTCGTCGTCTGTTGGATATACGCTTGGTTGGCCAGGAACCCCAGCACCAACCCGCCCGCGGACAAGCGCTCCAGACGGCCGTCCGCGCGCAGCAGGAGCGGCGGGTTATGCCCGGCGTTGGAAGAAAGGAATCGGCCGCCGGCCCGATCGAGGACACCATAGAAGAACGTGGCGAACATATGGGCATCGGTGGATCGGACCAGGTAGTTGTTGACCCGAGCCAGAATGGCCGAGACGTCGCCGCGCTCATCGGCCTGGCCTCGCAGGATGGCCTGCAGGTTGGCCATCAGCAGAGCGGCCGGAATGCCCTTGCCCGAAACGTCGGCGATGGCAATGCCGAGGCGACCATCCTCCAAATCGAGGAAGTCGAAATAATCGCCGCCCACCTGCTGGCTGGGCAGGCTGGTGCCCGAAATCTCGAATCCCGGCACGGCCGGCATGACGTGGGGCAGAAGGCGCTCCTGGATTTCGCGGGCTACGGCCAGCTCCCGCTCCAGGGCTTCGCGCTGGAAGGCTTCGGCCCGGCCCCGCTTGACGCCCGCCGCCATCTCGTTGATCGCGGCGGCCAGGTCGCCCAGCTCATCCTCGTTGGGGATTTCGATCGGCGTTTCAAGATCGCCGGCGGCGATTCGGCGGGCACCCCGATGGAGGGCCCTGACGGCCGAGGTGATGCCGGCCGTGATCCGAATGCCGAAGGCCAGCACGAACGCTTCGAGCGTGAGGAGGGTGGCGCCCAGGATGATCAGGGCGCCGACGATGATCCGGCTGACGAGATCGCTGCGGGAATAGACCTCATCCCAGACCAGCCCCGGAGACGTCCGCACCGTCAGCAAGGCGGTTGAAACGGCAAACTTGCCGTCACGGTATTCGAGCAGGTCGAGATGGATCGTGCCGATGCGCCAATTCTCGTTCGCCGGCCGGGACGGGTCGAGCCGGCCGATCGAGACGGGCTTTATCCGATCCTCCGGCGCGGGGGCCCCTTCTTTGGCCTCGGACAAGGCCGCCTCGCGTAGCGGATTTTCGGGCCTAAGCTCAACGTCGGCGTGGATGATGCGGGCCATCCGGCCCAGAAATCGTTCGTCGATCCGAAATCCTCCGGTCCAGCGGGCCGCGGGACCTCGGCTGATGCCCCACACTTCACGGTCGACCCGGAGCAGGAAGCCGGGACCCTTGGCGGCCGATCCGATCGCCTCCGCGTTCTTGGGCTTTCCGGCCGCCGACTCGATCGCGGGCCACCAGGCCGGCGGCATCCCGGACGCTCCTTGTCCGCCGGGCCCGCCGAGGACGAACGATGCTCCCGAAAGCGTCCGAGCCAGATCCGGATTCTCGAAGGCCAGCCCGGCCCAGTCTTGAAGCACGAGCCCGGCCCGGGCCGCCTGCATCTCGCCGACGATGCTGATCATCGTCACTCCCCCCATCACCAGCAGCCAAACGAGCGGGACGACGGCGATAAGGAGCGTACTGATCGCCAGCTTTGGCCGGATCTTGAGCGAGTGGAGGCGGGCTTTGAAGAACAGGTGGAGCAAGGTCAGGGTCCAGAAGGCTTGCAGGCTGATCCAGGCATAGCGGAGAAGGTTGACGAGATACCCGGCGGCGGGGCCCGAGGCGGCGAACAGCTCCCGGCCGCCGACGAACCAGCCCCAGGTCAGGGCGCTCCAGGCGGCCAAAGAGACGAAGAAAATGCGGGCCCGGCTGCGGTGGGTCAGGTAGGAGAATGGCCGAAAGCGGCGGGCGAGGAGGAAAACCCCGGACAAAACCGCTCCCGTGACCCACAGGCTGCCGCCGGCCTTGGTGGCGAGAACGGAGACGACACTCGCCGCCACCCAGACGCCCCAGAATCCGCGCCCCTTGAGGTCCAGAAAAAGGAGGCGCAAGGCCGCCGCCCAGGCGATACCGAGGAAGGCCGCGGCCGCGGCGATCGGGAAAAGGCGGGCCGTACCGAAGAAGGTCTGGACGAGCCAGGCGGCCGCGCTTCCGGCCGCAGCCAGCAGGATCAGGCGATGGACGGGGGCATGCAGCGGGGAGACGGCGATCGTCTTCCGCCCCGTGACGGCGAAGGGATCGGTCGGCTTAGCCTGGGTCATGGCGTTCGAGGCCTATTATACAGGGATTTCTTTCTCTGTTATAATGGCGCCACTGATAAGGAGGACCTTATGAAAACCTTAAAAAAGATCCCGATGTTCGGCTTTCTGCTGATCCTGATCGACATCTTCATCCTGCTCGGCAAGGGCGAGATCATGAACAACCTGCTCTTCAAGTTCAAGCTGATGTCGGGCGCCGTCTGGTTCATGACGGTGGGCGATCTGTTCGTCATCATCGGCCTGGTCTTTCTGTTCATCGAGGTCCTCAAGTCGACCCGGACTTCGCAGGCCGCCATCGTCGACCACATCCTCTCGACCCTGGTCTTCATCATCTTCCTGATCGAGTTCATCATCGTCAAGGGCGCCGGGACCTCGACCTTCTTCATCCTGGCCCTGATGTCGTTGTTCGACGTCATCGCCGGCTTCACCGTGACGATCACGACGGCCCGGCGGGACATCACCATGGACCGGGATTCCGGATACATCCCCCCCGTCCAGCGCTAGAAAGGGAAAACCACCCGTTCCTTCTCTGACGGTATTTCCCCATCTCCGGGGGGTGGTCAGGCGGCATGATGTTCGGCCAACGGCGAAACCGCGCGGGTTTAGCCTTTTTCCGCCCCTCTTCGAGGGGACCCAACGGGCGCCGAGGGATGTTTGAGCACGTAACGATCATTGGGAACGAGACGGAGTGGGGGAATCATGCAGATTCGGGGGATCGAAAGTGCGGAGTTCCGCAGGCGCCGAGAAGAGTAGCGAGAAAAAGGCGTAAAAAACCCGCGCCGCCGGGCCGAACATCGTGACGCAGGCCCCGGAGATGGGAGAAGCGCCGATTATTTCCGATACTTGGAGATGAACTCCTCGACTTCCGGGATACCGCCCTGGAAGATGAGGTAGCCGTTGGACGGCTCGCGCTCGGTGATCTCGCCGGCGATGGGCGTCAGCATGATCTTCTTAACCTCGTCCAAGTCGCTCGTTTGCCCCAGGGCCCAGGCCAGCTTGACGTAGCCGACTTCGGGCAGAAGATTGGCCGCCGGCACGACCCCCAGCTCCATCATGTCGCGCCCGGTGTCGTAGACGTACATCTGGACGTAGCCCCACAGGGTCTGAACGGTCATATAGACGGCGATCTTCTTGTCCTGGGCCCGCTTGAGCGCGGGATAGAGCGGCTTGTTGACGTGGCCGAGTCCGGTCCCCGCGATGATGATCCCCTTGTAGCCGTTGTCGATCAGCGAATCGATCATGTCCGGCTTCATGTTGGGGTAGTAATAGACGATGGCCACCTTCTCCTCGAAGGCCGTGTTGATGACCACCTCGCGGTCCCGGCGCCGGCGCTTGTAGTCCTGCCGCAGCGGCGTGATCTTCTCCCGGCTGACCATGGCGATGGGGATGTCCCCGATCGTCCGAAAGGTCGAGCGGTAGCTCGAGTGCATCTTCCGGACCCGGGTCCCGCGGTGAAGCAGGCCGTACGTGTCGGAGGTCGGCCCGAACATGCAGACCATGACCTCGGCGATGTCGCTCTCGGCCGCCGTCTTGACGCTGTGCATCAGGTTGAGCGCGGCATCGGACGAGGGCCGGTCCGAGGAGCGCTGGGAGCCGACCATGACGATCGGGACCGGCGAGTTCTGGACCATGAACGACAGGATGGCCGCTGTGTGGTGCATCGTGTCCGTGCCATGGCCGATGACGACACCCTGGACGCCCTTCTCGATCTCCCGCCCGATGGCCTTGGCGGTGGCGATATACTGCTCGGGGCCCATGTTTTCGCTGAAGACGCCGAAGAGCTTCTCGGTCTCCAGGTTACAGATATCGGCCAGCTCCGGCACGGAACCGTAGAGCTCGCCGGGCGAGAAGGCCGGGATGACGGCCCCGGTTCGGTAATCGAGCCGGCTGGCGATGGTGCCGCCCGTGCCGAGCAGCTTGACCTTGGGCTTGACCGGATCGTATGGGAAGGCCTTCTCGGGGATCTTGTAGTGGGCTTCCTTGCGGCCATAGATCTCGACGCCGGTCACCCGGTCGGCCCGAATGCCGATGTTGTACCCCGAGCGCAGCTTGAGCACGATATGGAACTGGTCCGCGGTCTCGGACCGGGGCAGGACGATGCCGGTGTAGCGCCCTGTCGGGGTGATAAACATGGCGTCACACCAGACCGCGGTTTCGAAGCGCTGCAGGACCTCGAGGGCCCGGCCTTTGTAGCCTTTATAAAGGTTGGGTTCGTTCATGGGGCGACCTTCCGCAGGGCTTCGGCCATGCCCCGGGCGGCGGCCGCGGCGTCGGTGCGGCCGCGCCAGCTCTCCATCAGCAGGCCCATGGCCCGCCGTTCCCGCCGGCCCGCGTCCAGGAAGCGGGGCCCGGTCAGCAGGCCGGCGATGCGGGCCTGGTCCCGGTCCGGCGTATCCTCCGCCGTGAACTCCGGCCAAAGGACCGGCACCGGCCGGCCCGAAGTCAGGGCCGCCTCCAGCAAGTCCAGGACGCCTTCCTTATAGAGTCGTCGGTTCTGCAGGGCTTCGAAGATCTGGTCCAAGACCTCGCCCGCTTCGGTCGTTCCGGCCGCCGAGGTGATCCCCTTGCGCCGAAGCCGCTTGGGATGATGGACGAGGATGACCGCGGCCAGCTTGGGATCGATCCCCCTCCGCTTGACGGCGGTCTCGAAGACGGGCGCGAACGGCGACATGGAGAGCTGTTCGACCAAGTCCTTGGGGACGCCGATCTCGCGGTACCAGGCCTCGCGGACCAGGATGGACACCGGCAGGCGGGCCTGGAGCCAGGCCAGGCGGTCGGCCGCGATCTGCTTGGGCGGGAGATCCGTGTCCGGGTACATCCGGTCCGGGCCGGGCAGGATACGCTCAAATCCGTTCGTCCCGTCCCGCAGGGCCTGGCGGGTCTCGGAGGGAATGCCGATCGTCGACTCTTTGGCCCGCAGGATGGTCTCCTGGGCGGCCAGCTTGGCGTCGGCCTCGGACCCCCAGACGACCACGACGGCATCGTTGTCGGATGCGCCGAGGATCTTCTTGACGGCCGGCCATTCGCCGCCCGCAAGGCCTTCGCCCAAGCTGTCCGAATGGACGATGTTGGGCAGCAGGGTCAGGCAGGCCACGACCCGGACGCGGTCGGAGATCTCCTGGTGGAAATACGTTCCGGTCTGGGTCTGCCAGTTGAGCAGGCCGCGGAACCCCCTCAAGACGATTCCGAAGGCGGTCATCCCGCTGCTGAGGGCGGCCTGCAGAGGCAGATAATTAGTCCTCCGGACCACTTTGGTCACGTCCTCGGTTCCGGCCTTGAACGCCTCGGCGACGATACCCCGGCGGGCCAGCTCCTCGCGCAGGCGGAGCAGGTTCCACTGCCTCATGGCTTCGTTATAGGTCAGCAGGGGGATGCGCGGGATGCGCGGCACGCCTTTAATCTCGATACGGGTGCCGCCGGTGACGCTGACGTTGACGTCTTCGCGGCCGGCCCCGAGCCCCGTACGGACCCGGCCCGTGCTGCGGACCAGGCGGCGCAGGATCTGGGCGACCTCGGCCACCTCCAGCGGGGTGCGCATGTCGGGGCCGGTGACCGTCTCGATGAGCGGCATGCCCAGCCGATCGGTCAGGTAAGTGCGGCGGTGGCCGATGTCGCTGACCTCGCGGCAGGCGTCCTCCTCCAGCCCGAGCTGGATGATCTGGATCGTCCGGTCCCGGTACGGGATATGGCCGTCCACACCGACGATCGTCGTCCGCTGGAAGCCGGTCGGGATGCTCCCGTCCAGATACTGTTTGCGGGCGATGTGGAGCTCGTCGACCATGACGCACTCGTAGAGCATGGCGATGCTTAAGGCGATATCCAGGGCCTGCTCGTCGATCATGAACGGCGGCGTGTCGTCCATCTCGTAGGTGCAGACGGTCTCGCGATTGATCCGGTAGATGATCTCTTTTTTGGTCTTGAACTCCATCAGCGCGGTGCCGTCGTACTCCCCCAGCTCGGACAAGGTCGGACGCATATGGCGGAGGATCTCCGCGTCGTAGGCGTCGCTGTAGCGCCCGGCCGGGCAGCGGCAGAACAGCTTCTTTTCGGTCAGGAGCTGCTGGTGGATCTCGAGCCCGGACTTGAAGCCGACGGCGGCGTAGTCCTCGGGCGTCATGTCGGCAAAAGGTTTGAAAACAAAGTCATAAGCCATGTAGTCGCGTCCTTGGCCGCGAAAGACCTTTTTACACGCCCCTCCGCCGGCTGTCAAGGTTCGACCGCCCGGGGGGCGTCGCCCCGCTTGCGGACCGTCGGGAATTGGGCATACAATCAAACGGCCAAGGAGTATTCATCCCATGACCCCCAATCGGCTCGATCGCCGCGATTTTTTAAAGACCGTCCTGGCCGGAATCCCCCTGGCCGGAAGGGACTGGACGGCTTTTCCCAGAGGCCGGGGCCCGCAAGCGGGCGGCGCCTACGACGCGATCGTCATCGGCGCCGGGCTGGGCGGGTTGAGCTGCGGCGCAGCTTTCGCCCGCCAGGGCTTCAAAGTGCTCGTCCTGGAGAAGCACTCCAAGCCGGGCGGCTATGCGACGACGTTCAAGCGGCCGGGCGGGTTTGTTTTCGACGCCTCCCTGCACTCCACGACGGTGGGCGAACGGGACGGCGTGCACAACCTTATCCCGGGCTTTCCGGAGATCAAGGACGTCGCCTTCGCGCCGCACCCCAACATCTACCGGGCCATCTACCCGGACGACGACATTCGCGTTCCGGCCCGCGACGTCCCCGGCTATATCAAGCTGCTGACGGATCGATTTCCTGAAGAAAAAGAGGGCATTCAAGCCCTGTTCGATGACATGACGGGAATTGCCGGCGACATCAACGCATTGTCCGCCGCTTCCGCTCCCCCCCCCTTTTCCGAGTACCCCAAGCTCTTTCCCCACCTGATGAAGGCGTTCGGCAAGCCGTGGAGCACGCTCGTCGACGTCCGGGTCAAGAACCCCAAGCTCAAGGGGCTCGTCTCTTCGCTCTGGGGCTACTACGGCCTTCCGCCGTCCAAGCTGTCCTCGTTCTATTACGCCCTGCCCACCATCGGCTACCTGACCCAGGGCGGGTACTACCCGCACGGCAAATCCCAGGCCATCAGCAACGCCCTGGCCAAGTTCATCGCCGATCGCGGCGGCACGGTCCAGCTGTCCTCTCCGGTCGAATCGATTCTCGTCCGGGACAAGGCCGCGGAAGGCGTCAAGACCGTCGACGGGCGGGAGTATCGGGCCCGGGTCGTCGTCTCCAACGCCAACGCCTACGACCTGTTCCATAAGATGGTGCCGCCCGCCGAGCGCCCCGCGGATTACCTGGCCCGGATGGACAAGATGACGCCGAGTCTGTCCACTTTTCAGGTCTTTCTCGGCCTCAAAAAGAACTTGATCAAGGAAACCGGGATCAAAGACACGGAGATCTTCAAGAATTCCGGCTACGACATCGAGTCCGATTACGCGGCCTGCGTCCGGGGCGATGTCGCCAATGGCTTCGGCCTGACTCTCTACGACAATCTTTTCCCGGATTACTCGCCGGCGGGCAAGAACACCCTTTCGATCATGACCCTGCAAGGCTACGACCCATGGCTGAAGTACGAAGCCGATTATTTCGCCGGGCGGAAGGACGCCTACCGGGCCGAGAAAAACCGCCTGGCGGACATCATGATCGAAGCCGTCGAGCGGACTCTCCTGCCGGGACTGCGGGGCGCCGTCGAGGTCAAGGAAATCGCCACCCCGCTGACCAACGTCC
This sequence comes from Candidatus Aminicenantes bacterium, assembly GCA_026393855.1. Lineage (NCBI taxonomy): Bacteria > Candidatus Aminicenantota > Candidatus Aminicenantota bacterium. The sequence continues at coordinate 48,977 of JAPKZJ010000072.1, read as the reverse complement.
GCTATACGGGCAATTATCGCGGCGCGATCTACGGCTGGGACCAGACCGTCGGCAATTCGGGGCCCCAGCGCATGGCTCCGAAGACCCCGATCAAAAACCTTTATCTTGCAGGCGCTTGGACGAGCCCCGGCGGCGGATACGCCGCCGTCGTCCCGAGCGGCTTGCAGTGCTTTGCCGAGATCATGAAGACGTGGTGAGCGTTTTACGGCCGCGGCCGCGCTCGCTTTGCGCCCGCGCCGGGCCTAAAAAAAGGATCTTCGCCAAATTCCGGGGAGGCCAATCAGTTCGGGGTGTGCCGTTGGGGGCAACGGTATCATGCAGCGTGATCGGCTCCTTCTACTGCCGGGATCGTGGCGAGGGAACAACGCAGCAAGATCGGCCAACGACGAAATCGCTAGAGCCCGAAGCCGCTCTCGCGAGGACCGAATAGGAATTCGTCCTGGCGAGGACTACGCAAAGCGTTGCCGGGCCGGTACTCCGGGCCGCCCTTCCCGGAATTGGGCCAAGAATCTGAATCAGCCCGCCGTCGCTTTTTTCAGCTCATCGAGGAAGCGGACGATCGTCAGGGGCGCGCTGCCCTCGAAATGATTGTTGACGTTGAGGTGCGTGACGATTTTATGACGGATGTTCTCAACCGTGATCGCCGCCGCGGCTTTCAACGCTTCGGGCTTGGGAGCTACGATCTTGTTCCAGACTTCGCCCGTCTCCTTCTCGATCTCGCCCCGGTCGCCGCCGTGCAGGCGAACCACATTGAACGGCGCAGTCCGGGGATGGTGGGCCTCGAAGATGCCCCCGATCGGCGGCATGTAATATCCGTCCAGGTAGACGAACCCGATGGAGCGACCCTTGAGAAAGTCGAAAAGCTCCGGGCCCAAGTAATTCGGGTTGCGGGTTTCGAGGGCATAGGCGAAGCCCTTGGGGGCTTTGTCCAGAAATCCGCCCATCGCCTCCAGGAAAGCGTCGCGGTTCGGCATCTTCTGCCGGTTCAGGTATTCGAATTGGAACATGATCGGCCCCAGCTTTTTGCCGAAGGGAGCCAACCGGTCGAGGAACCGTTCGAGCAGGTCGATCTTCAGGAAAGAGCTGTTGGGCCGGCCGGCGAAAGCCTTATCGGCTCCGTCCAGCTTGGCGTAGAAATGGGTCAGGGTCAGGGCATTAGGCGCCTTGACGGTAAAGACGAAATCGTCCGGGACGGCCTCGGCGTAGCGGCGGACGTCGCGCGGTTCGGGCAGGCGGATGCCGGCCGGGAACAGGCTCCAGAACCACTGGTCGACCTCCACCGAGCCCAGGCGCTTGGCGTAGTCGGGAAGGTAGTCCTGGGCCTTATAAGTTTTCTCCGAGTCGTAGATGAGGCCCTTCCAGGAATCGTACTTCCAGGAACAGGTCCCGATCCGGAGCCAGGGTCGGAAGCGCCGCGGAATCTCGAGGTTTATCAGCTCGCTGGCCATCGTCCCATCCCTCCTCATTTAATCCAGACGCTCGGCGGACGGGAAATTCTCACTCAGGGAATCATTGTAGCCGAGCCACGCCGGCGCCGCAATTCCGGCCCGGGACCGGCCCTCTCCGGAAGCTCCGGGAATCTGATAGAATGGGCCGGAACGAAATCCATCGGGAGGGATCCTCCATGCCCAATTTCGACCGCCCCCGCAGACGCGCTTCAGGACTTGTCGTCGCGTTGTCAGTCTTGGCCTTGGGGATCGCGGCCTCGGGCCTTCGGGCCGCAACCGCGGAAAAGACGCAAGCCGAAGGGCCGTTGGGCCGCTTCAAGCGGGCCGCGCCATCGGCAGGAACGGCGCCGTCTCCCCTCATTCGAACCGCGGGCGCGTTCAGCGGATATACCAATTATTGGCATGATCTGGCGTGGGTTTGGAACCAGTACGGCAATCTGTTCCAGATGAGCACCCTCGACGTCGAGGCCGCCGTCGCCCAGGCCAAGCGCGACACGGCGGAAGAGCTGGGGCTCCCCGGCTTGGAAATGGAAGAAGGCTTCATGGCGGAGTATCTGGCGGCGCCGGTCCGGAGGCTCGAAGATCCCGCCCCGGCCGCGGTCGATACGGCCCTGGCCGATTCCGACCGGCCGCTTCTCGTCTTCTCGCCGTTCGGGTCCGAAGCCGGACGCCGGCTGGCGGCGATGGCCGGTCCGCAAAGTCCCCGCGCGGGGCATCAGTCAAGGGCCAAGGACTATTCCCCCCTCAGCGCCTTCGTTCTGCGGGACGGGGCCCGGCGGCTTTTCGTCGTCCTCTCGGACAAGCCTGAGGATCGAGCCCGGTTCGCCTCGCTCCTCACGGACACCGCCGACGTCACCGCCCGCTACGGCCTTCACCGCGGCTGGTTCGGGACGGGCACGCTCCTCCACAGCGTGACCTGCTTCCCCGGCCACCCGCTCGAAGTCATCGCCAAGGGGCTGAACCAAGGCAACGATTGGTTCACTTTCAATGGCTATATGGACTTTCTTCTCCAGCCCCAGCTTCCCGAATGGCTGGGCAAGATCGGCCTGGACGTCGTCACGGACGTCGGCACGGGCAAGGCCACCCACAGCCTGGGGACGATCGCCTACGGCTTGCGAAGCTGGGACGGCCTCATGATCCAGGACATGCCGACCGAGGAGGAATGGATCAAGTTCGTCAAGGAGCGCGGGGGATATCTTTTCCGTCCCCTCTTCGCCCCCGAATGCGATCGCTTCGCCTACGACGGGGTCATCGCCATCGAAGGCAACAAGAGGCAGGCCGACGAGGAGAACACGCCCTTTATCCTGCAGACGGGGATGATCCGCGAGGACGCCCCCGCCGCCATGGTCCTCTTGACACCCAAGGGCGAGCCGTTCAACCGGGAAACCATGTGGAAGGCAATTCTCGAGCGGCGCGAGGTCGGGATTCTGCCGCTGGGCAAGATGATGGGCCCGCGGCTCTTCCGATCCGCCCTGCAAATGCTTTGGCTCGACCGGGCTTATTTGGAGGACGCTTTCGGGGACGCCGTCCAGCTCGCGGCCGAAGTCCAGGGCCGGACCCTGACGGTCCGGCTGGCGAATGAAGGACCGGAGGCCCTGGCCGGAAAGCTCTCGGTCCGCACGGGCCCGGAGCTCTCGGTCGTCGGAAGCGCGAATCGGGAAGCGACCCTCGCCCCAGGCCCTCCGGCCATGGAGAGCTTCCGCCTAACCTTGAGCCAAGACGCGATGGGACGGACCAATCCCGTCCTGGTCGAATTCGCCTGGCCTGGGGGGAGAAAACGAACCCTGGCCATCCTCGATCTTCCGCCCGCGGTCTCCCTGCCGTCGCTGCTCTACGGCCAAGCGCCGGCTGTCGATCTGCCGGTGGCCATCCACAATTTCTCCGATGCGGCCGAGGTCCCCTTCCGGGTGGCGGTTTACCGCGTCGGAGATCGGAAAAAAGTCTTCGAGCGCGAGGTCCGAGCGACCATCCCGGCGGGCGGCTGGAGCGAGACGCAGGTCGCGCTGACCCTCCCTCCCGGCGGCTATGAAGCCGTCGTCACGGCCCTGGGCGCCGAATCGAAGAGCCGGATCGGCGTCGAAGCGGCAGCCGGCCGGGCCGTCTGCACGCCCGTCGACTTGAACGGCGACGGGATTATGGAATACCGGCTGGAGAACTCGCGCATCAAGGCCGTCCTGCTGACGACGGGGGCGCGGGTCATCGAATACACCATCAAGGCCAAGGGCGACAACGTCCTCTTCAAGCTCTGGCCGGAGAAGGAAACGAGCACCGACCGGCGGCCGTTCCGCGAGCGCGGCTTCTATCCCTACGGCGGGTTCGAGGATTTCCTGGGCCAAGCCAGCATCGAAACCCACAAGGTCTATGAGGCCGAGATCGTCCGGTCCGAAGGGACGTTCGTGCGTGTCCGGATGACAGCTGACTATTTCGGCAACCGCATGGAGAAGATCTTCACCCTCTACGGCGACTCGCCGCTCCTTGAGGTCCGCTTCGCCATGGACTTCGTCAACCCCGAGCTCAACATGCTCGGACCGCAGCCGATCCTGGAGCTCGGCCAGCGGCATTGGCTCGAGGACCTCTTCGTCGTGCCGGAAAAGGGCGGCCTCTCGGAATTCCGGATGCGGCCCGAGGAGTATTTCGGCCGAGTGCTCTATCCCGTGGAAGGCTGGAACGCCGGCTACGACGAAACCGAGGACCTCGCCTTCGTCGGCGCCTTCCCGGTCGATGAGCCCGAATTCCTGCACATGTGGATGAACCACCCCTCCAACGGCGAATCGAACCACTATTACGCCGAGTTCCAACCCTGGGTGCCCATCTTTCAGAAAACGCGGCGGTACTTTTCTTATTATTTATGGGCTGCGCCGGGGGGCTGGAAGCCGGCGGTGGAGGAATTGCGCAAGCGGAACCTGATTACGGTAAAACGATAAGTTTTTTCCATTCTGCGTGGCCGGCGGCTCGGTATTTGGCCCGGCGGCGCGGGTTTTTCACGCCTTTCTCGCGCTTCTCCGCTCGGCGCCTGCGGAACTCCGCACGCTCGATCTTTCGAACTCGATAGTCCCCCCACTCTGTCTCTTTCTCGTTTGATCTTCACGTGCTCAAACATCCCTCGGCGCCCGTTGGGTTCCCTCGCGGAGGTGCGCAGGAAGGCTAAACCCGCGCGGTTTCGCCGTTGGCCAAACACCGAGCCGATTCACGGCCCGACGCAGAATGGGAGAAAGCCAATTATAAGAAACCAAATCACTTCGCTCGTTAAAACCGCCAGCCCAGGCCGCCGCCCAGGCGGAATCCGCCGGCGTCAAACTCCCGCCCCGCGGGATTGAGCGGACAGCGGGCATAGCGGGCAAAAGCGTCGATCAGGATGTGGCGCCCGAGCTGAAGGGTGAATCCCGCCGAAGCCAGAAAGCCCAAGCCCCGGGCTTTCGTTTCGAGCGAACCCGATCTTTCCGAATAAAGAAAGTATCCCGCTCCAGCGGCGACATAGGGGCTTAAGAACCCTTGGGCCAGCCGGAATTTCAAGCCGGCCGCGGGGACGCTGACGCGGATGGTGCGATCCTGGCCGGTGATCTCATCCGGGGCCGTCGCGCCGAAATGATCGAAGAGAATCCAGACTTCCGCGAACGGCCAAAGGCCCAGACCAACTTCCGCGCCAACCCCCGGGCCGTTTCCGAAGCGCGCGGCAAGCAGCGAATCCCGAAGCGACACCAGCCCGGCCGTCGCCTGAAAACGGATCGGAATGCCGGCCCGGGATATTTCCGGCCGCGCCGCATTTTCGACAGCCTTCGGCTTCGTGGTCGCGGCCTCGGGTGGAGCCGCTTTCGAGATCGGGGCGGGGGCCGGGGATTCCAGCTTCTTCTCCGGCCCCGGGATCGGCGCCGGAACGATGACGGCTTCCGGTTTTTTCTCGGCCGGCTTAACGACAGGCGCCGTGATGTCGGGCGCCGGCGGCCCAGCCAGATCGGCCGGGAAGAGGAAGATGAAGCCGTCGGCCGCCCGCCGCATGGAATAGGTCGGCCAGGGCGAAGCGACATCGAAGACGATCCGGACGACGCCGGCCTCGTATTGGGACGATCGGATCCGGCTGACCCCGCCCGCGTTGACCGCGGTGGCCGGAGCCGCCGTCGTTTTAGCGGCGCCATAGACGTCCAGAATGATCCGGTTCGGCCCTTCGATGGTGAACAGATACGCGTCCGAAAAACCCTTGGCCTGAACCTTGATTTCGAGGCCGGCGGCGGAGCTCGAAAAAGTGATGCTTTCGACGATTCCGGCCTGGCCGAAGCCCGCGGCGGAAATCATCCCGGCTATGGACGCGACCGCACCAAGAAGGAGGGCCGCCCGCGTCCCCAAGCCAAGCCGGGCCCGGGTCATGCCTTGTCCTCCAGGCCGAAGGCCAGGCGCTTGGCGGCATCGAACGGCTGACGGCGCCCTTGACAGCGCTCCCGCGGGCAGAGCCGGCAGGAGGTGAACGACTCCTCGGAAGCGAAGAAGATCCCCGAGACCGATTTGCGCGGCACCATCAGGAGGCTGTCGTTCAGCCGCACGCCCAGCTTGGCTTCGGCTTCGCCGAGCAAGGCGAAAAGCGGACGCTGTTCCTCGAGCGGCCAGTCCTCCAGGGAGCCGGGACTCATGGCCGACAGCGGCCCGGTCTCGAAGACGCGGCGGATGTGCGCCTCGAGCTTGGCCCCGGCCGCATCGAGAGCCAAATCCGCGATCATCTCGAAGGCGTACTGGCGAAGGAGATCATCCTGGAGCGAGGCCGCCGCCTCCAGCTCGCCGCCGACCGTGATGACGAAGGGGAAGACTCTCTCGATCGAATCCAGCTGCGCGCGCAAAACCCGGCTGCGAAAGGCGCATCCGCCGATGACGACGCCGCCGTCGTCGCGGCCGTCGACGAAGGCGTCCCGAAAATAGGCCCGCGGCTTGAGCAAGGGGACGGCCGCCGCGAGAATTTCCGCCGCCCCCGACGCCTCGTCGCCGGCCTCGGGTACGCGCAGGGCGCGCCGGAAGGCTTTTTCGTCGACGAGCGCGGGGATGTCGTTGAGAAGGGGCATGTCGATACTCCGGCCCCGTTCGGGGCGCCTCCACTATAGCAGTTTCGACGGCGAAACAAAAAACGCGGCTTGACAGCCCGATCGGGTCTTCGTAAAATTAAATTTGCAGAAGGGGGGTTGGAATTGAAACCTGCGACCAATCGAAAGCCGAAGAAGTTCTGCGGCGCCTGCCGCTGGTTCGAGGAGACCCAGCCCTTCGTCGGGCGATGCCTGAAATACAGCATCATGACCCGGATGGAGAACTACAAGTTCGCCTGCCCGGACTGGGCTCCGATCCCGAACCCGGCCAATGGCGGGATCGCAACGGGCTAGGGCCGCCGCCGGTCAGCCGCTTTTCTTCTTCCAGGCCGCGACCAGGCCGACGAAGCGCGAATAGCTCATCAGCCCTTCGGCGATGCCTTGGGATTTGAGATATTGCGCGTACACTCGGCTGCTCACTCGCTCCAGGGCGCCGCGGTATCGGGCCGCGTTCGCCTGGGCCGCCCGGAGATCGCCTTGCATCCCCTCGGGCAGCGCCGCCCAAAGCACCCGAAAATCATCCCTGGACGCGCGGGCCAGCTCTCCGGCCGCATATTCCCAATAGCCGGCGTATCCGGAGTATCTTACGATCGGCCAGCCCGAGGCCCGGCAGGCCAGAAAGGCCAGGAAGTTGGCTTCCCCCTCGTTCGTGATCCCGAAGCCGTGGGCCATTTCGTGGGCCATCGTGAAAGGCTTTTCGTAGGCCAGGAGGTTGCCCGCCGTATACCCCTCCCCGAAGAACGGGATATAGATGCCGGTGCTGGAAAAGCGCATCATCCAGCCGCCCGGGAAGAAAGTCCTTACCCGGACGCGGCCGGGGGCGGGATAGCCGGCCCGCTTCAGGACCGCCGCCAAGTCGCCGCGCAGGGAAGACTCCAAACGGCCGGGAAGACTCGCGTCACTCAAGATCGCGGCCGTTGCGCCGGGGATCGAAGCCCGGGCTTCGGACGCCTGCCGGCCGGCCCAACCCGCCTCGGCCGCCAGCTCGACCGCGCTCAAAGGCGTTGTTTCGAGGCCCATCTGTCGAGCCACTCCGACGCGGTTGTAATTGAAGCCCCAGAGGATATAGAAAAAGAAGACGAGCTTCCCGGCCCAGGCCAGCGCCGCGAATAGGAACCGCCGAACCGGTTTCTTCCGCAGAGCGTCGGAGGCCCGGGCCGCGCCCCGGAGACGCCGGACGATCCACCGGCCGAGTCCGATCGCGACCGCCGCGAGAAAGACGTCAAGCAGCGGAACGGGCGAGAGCCCCAGGGTGTAGTCCCAGACCCAGCGGAAGGCGACGAAAAGACCTCGGGAGAAGACCCGCTCCACCAGGACGGATTCCCGACCCAGCCCAAGCTGGAGGCCGAAGGCCGCCGCACCCAGGGACATCCAGAGCCAGGCCCGACGGGCTTTCATCGTTTGCGCTTCGGCGCGGCCTTCTTCGTTTTGAGGGTTTTCCCGGCTCCGGCGGCTTTCGGCTTTGCGCCGCCCGCGACAAGCGCCTCCTTCTTCTCGCGGCTCAAAGTCTTGACGGCGCACTCCCGCGACAGGGCTTGCGACCGGGTGCCGCACTCCTCCCGATGGACAAGCCCGACGGGGCGATGGGTCCGGGTATATCGGGAGGCCGTCCCTTCTTGATGCTCGCGAAAGCGGCGTTCGATATCCGTGGTCACGCCCGTGTAAAACGACCCATCGCCGCAGCACAGGATGTAGAGGTGCCACACGGCCGCCGACTCCGAGACGGACCCCTCCGCCTTGGCTTTCATCCCGCGCAGCATGCGTCGGTAGATCGGTTTCATGATTCTTCAGCTGTCGGCGTCGTCACGGGCCGAGGATACGACGGCCCGAGGAGCGAAGTCAATCGCGTCCCGGGCCCCGTTTCTGTTATGATGTCCGAGTGAAGATCCTTTCGGCGCGCTTTCTCAAGGGCATCGTCAAGCCCGATTCCGTCCTGGAGGACGGCAAGCCCCAGATCGCCTTTATCGGCCGCTCCAACGTCGGAAAATCCAGCGTCATCAATTCCCTGACCGGCCAGAAAGGCCTGGCCCGGACCAGCTCGTTTCCCGGCCGGACGCAGGAGATCAATCTTTTCCTGATCGAGGGCCGCTTCTACCTCCTCGACCTGCCGGGCTACGGGTATTCCAAGCATTCGCTGGAGCGGAAGCGCGAGCTGCACCGCCTGATCGACTGGTACCTGTTCCAATCCCCCTACCGGCCCAAGTGCGTCGTCCTCATCATCGACGCCGAGGTCGGTCCGACGGAAAACGATTTCGAGATGCTGCGATCCCTGGAGGCAACGGGGAAGACCCTCGTCATAGTCGCCAACAAGGTCGATAAAATCAAGAAAGCCAGGACCGAGGCTCGCCTGCGGGAGCTCCGGGGCCTGTTCGGAGGCCACAAGGTCATCCCCTATTCCTCGGACAAGGGGATCGGTCAGAAAGAGCTGGCCGCCGAGATCTTCGGATAGAGGGGAGGCCGATGCTCGCCTATTGGAACGGGCGCTACCTGCCGCAAGAACAGATCACGGTCTCGCCGGACGACCGGGGTTTTTTGTTCGCCGACGGCCTGTACGAAGTCATTCGCAGCTACCGGGGCCGGCTGTTCCGATCCGCGGATCATCTCGAGCGCCTGAATAACGGAGCCCGGGCCCTCCGCCTGAAGACGACCGACTTTAACGACTTAGCCGATATCACCGCCAACCTGATCGAGGAAAACCGGCTGGCCGAGGGCGAGGCCACTGTCTATATCCAGGTGACCCGCGGGACCGCGACCCGGACCCATCGTTTTCCTCCCCCGGAAACGGCCTTGACCGTCTATGCGGCCGTCAAGCCGTTTTTCCCCCATGTCGACGACCTGGCCGACGGGGTCAACGTGATCCTGGTCTCCGACCAGCGCTGGGCCCGCTGCGACGTCAAAACCGTGGGCCTGACCGCCAATGTCCTGGCCAACCAGGCGGCTCATGAGCAACAGGCCGCGGAAGCCGTCTTCGTCCGCGACGGAGCGCTCCTGGAGGGGACGCACACGAATCTTTTCGCGGTTTACGACGGCGTCGTCGTCACGCCTCCGAAAACAAACTATATCCTGGGCGGGATCACCCGGATGGCCGTCCTTGAGATTTGTCGCAAGACAGGCATCCCCTGCCGGGAAGCGCCTCTCTTCGAGTCGGATCTGGATCGCGCCGAAGAGCTGATGATCGTCGGGACCACGACGGAGGTCACCCCCGTCGTGCGGATTCACGGCCGCCCTTTCCGTACGGGCCGGCCCGGCGCGATCACGATGCGGCTTCAAAAAGACCTGCAGGAACTGACCCGGCAGCCCGCGTAGCCACCGTCGGCTTTTATTTTTCAACGAACAAACGCACCGGCCCCAGCAGTCCGGATACGGGGCTCCCTCGATACCGGGTTGGGATGGTCAGGTAGTGGTTGGCCAGGGTATTGCAGACGAGGATCGTGATGGAATTCGAACCTTTCCGAATCCGTTCGCCGATATCCCAGCGCCAGGGCGGCGCGACCCGGATGCCGCACGATTTCCCGTTGACGATGACTTCGGCCGACGACGAGACTCCGCCCAGATCGAGCGTCACGCGCCCGCCGTCCGGCGGGTTGAGCCCGGAGACTTCTTTTTTATATAGCATCCCTCCGGAATAGCTCTCCAGTCCCTCGTATCGGGACCAATCCCCGGCCGCAAGCTCGCCCTCGCCGCACTCGAGTTCGACAGGCTCCGGCAAGGCCGCTCCACCGTAGACGCCGCGTTCGTGGCGGATGCGCAGGACGATATCGGCTTCGCCGCGGATGATCCCGGGAAGCGCGAAACGGAGCCGACGGGCCCCGCGCGCGCCGCCCGCCGCTTCGGCGGACGCCAGCGGCGCTCCCTCCGCCCAGGCCTCGACTTCGCCGATAGCGGTCACGATCATGGCCTTCAGGCCGGGAGCGGCCTTGAACCGATACCAGCCGGCGGGATGCGGATCGTCGGGCCGCACATCGAACGGAAATACGCCCTGGGCGCCTTCCCATCTCATGGCCAGCGAGCCGGGGATGGGTTCGGGCATATGGAAATCCGGCTCGACGGCGAGAAGCCAGCCGGTTCCCGGTTGATCATAGCGTAGCAATACGGGAGTCGCGCCGGCCTCAAGCTCGAAGGGCGAGTCGAAATTCACGATCAGGCGCCCGCCGACCCAGACCGCCGCCGGTTTCATCCCGCCGGCGACGAGCCGTCCGGCGGACATGCGGGCCGCCGCGATGGCCGTCCACAGGTAATAACGCGATCCGGCCGCCTCTTTTTCGCGAACGATGGTCGTCGATTCCAGCCTGGGCTTTCCCAAGCGGATGAAATCGTCGGGCATTTCTTCTTTCAAGCCGTGATATCCCTGGTGGCCAGGATCGCCCTCAACACCCTCGCGCCAGGAAAAATCGTAGGGGGCCCAGACGAGCCTGTCGCCGCCTGCCGGGACCGGCCGGGAAGGATTCGGCCGGCCTTGTTCGAGCAGCCGCTTTTCCAGCTCGCCCGTATCGACGCCGTCGGGAACGGGCCCGAGCCGCCAAAATCGCTGTCCGAAGGAAGCCGTCTGCGGCCGCCAGAACGGCGAGTCGGCAGCGGGCGCCGTCGGGCCCGCCCCCGGCCGGTCCTCGAAGGCATAGCGGAAGCGCCGGACTTCGGCCCCGATGAATCCGGGGCTCGGCGGCCAGCGGAAATCGCCCCACCGATTGTCCAGCGTCGGCCGAAGCTCGCTCGTCCAGGGGCCGCCGATCTCGATGATCTCGGACTCCGCCGCGGCGACGGCTTTTTCGATTTCTGCACGGCCGGGGCTAAAGACGATCAGCTGGACTTCCTCCGCGGACAGAGGCAGGCGGAGGCGCGTATGCCCGTCCGCCTGTTCCTGGACCGCGAGCGGGCTGGCCCGGCCCGTCCACGGATCCCAACGCTCGACCCGGCCGGAAGCCCGGAATCGGACAGAGGCGCCTTGGGGAAGCCCATAAAGTCCATAGACATCGCGCGGCCCGATGCGCCGGTGGAGGAAATAAACGGGCGTCTTTCCCCCCGTCTCGAAAGCCAAGTCCGGTGCGTTTGTCTTTTGGATGACGCCGACGGCATCCTCGGGACCGGGCGCCACAGCGGTCAGCCCACCCGTTTCGCCCAGCCGGACGAACGGGCTCTTCAAGGCAGCCGCTGGCCCGGCCTCGAGTCCGAAAGTCTTCAGCACGATCTTGTTCAGGACGGGGTCGTCCCGGCCGGCTCGTTCGCTGGCTTCGGGCAGGCTCCCAACGGCGATCACAGTCCCGCCGGCTGCGGCGAACTCCGCCGCCTTCCGCAGGGCGGCGAAACGGATGGCTCGCATCGCCGGCAGAAGGAGGACGCGGTATCGCTCGCCCGAAACGCTCAAGGCCCGCCGGTCGATCCGGGCCCGTTTCAGCGACTCAAAATCGATGAAGTCGAAATCGATGCCCTCGCCGTAGAGCTTCCGTCCTATGGCAAAGGCCGTCTCGACGGCACGGGCTCCGTCTATTCCGGCTTCGGCCGGGGCGACGGGGTACATGATCGCGACATCGCAGACGTGCCGGCCTTGCGAGAAGAGGAAGCTCAATCGGCGGATGGCGGTCATAAAGCCGTCCAGATGGCCCCAGTAAGGCATCCGCCAGTGGTTGTCGGGCGGGGCCCATTCCCACCAGCCGCCGTGAGTGGAGTAATACAGGCCGTGGAAGGACAGGAGATTGTGACCCATCAGGAAATCGGCAAAGGTCGCGTCGGCGATCGCGGCCGAGGTCGTGCCCCAGCCGCTGCTGTGATAGCCTTCCAGCCAAACCCGCGGCCGGTCATAGAGATGGGCGATCGAAGAGGCGACCTTGGCCTTGATTAAATTCTTATCCAGGGTCGGCTGGTCGCAGCCCGGCCCCTGGTTCCAGCGCTGGGTGCGGAAATAGTCGCCGAACTCGGTGACGTCCAGTCCCCGGCCGCCGTGGTCGCAGCCGTAGATCATGCCCCGCTTCTGATGCCATTCGAAGACCGGACGAAAAAAATTTTCCTCACTCAAGGCCACCCGGACGTCGTTGTAATCCATCCGGATCTTGGGCGTGTGCGGCCCGATGTCGACGAACAGCCCGGCCAGCAGGGACCGGAGGTCGTAGCCCTTGCGGGCCCGAAACGCGTCCGCCAGCCGCTCGCTCCAGATGAGCCCCGGAAGCCGGAATTCGAGCTCGTCCGAGAAGAAGAAATTCAGCGCCTTCCCGCCCTGGCCCGGCAGGTGCCGCTCAAAAGGCGCGAAGAAATGCTCGATATAGGCCCGGCCCGAGTCCGGATGGGTCGGATCGAGCGAAGGGTTCACCTTCTGCGGAAAGACGGCGATGACGCTCCAGCGGCCTTCGGGCACCCGCCAGAGCAGTCGGCCGTCCCGGACATGGTCGCGCAAATCCACCATCGGCTCCGAGACGCGCCCCACTTCCCCTTCCCGAAGCGCGGTCAGGGAAATCCAGCCGGCCGGAGGCGCCCAATCCAGCGCCTCGCCGCCGGCCACAGCTTTCGTTTCCAGGCGGAGCTCGGACCCGACCAAGCCGGGGACGGCAGCGGCCGCCTCGTCCATGGCCTTCCCCTGCCCCAGGCCGAGGGTATAGTCGCTCAGGCTGATCGATAGGCCCCGTTTTTGGGCCTCGGCGGCGAACCATTGGACGAGATCCCACCAGGGGGGCGAAAAGATCGGCGGATCGCTCCGCATCGACAGTCCGTAGGACACGCCGCCTTTATCCGTGTGGGCATAATTGATCTGGAGGCCGGTGATGCCTTTGCCAGTAAGCTGATCGAGCTGCCAGGTCAGGCGCTCCTTGGTCAGCGGGTCCCCCTGCCACCAGAAGAAGGCCACTTCCCCATATCCGGAAGGGGGCGATTGGAAGCCGGGCCAGGCGTCGAAATCCGGCGCCCGCGAGGGGACGCCGATGGCGTGGGCGGGAAAGGGAGGGATATTCTCCGGATTCGCGAACCCGGTCGGGCTCTGGCAGCCCGCCGGAGCGCCGGTGGCCAGCGCCATCGCCGCGAGGGCCGCGGCAAGAACACGGAGAGGATTCATTCTCCGACTATCATACCCGAAAGATGGGAGGAAATGGACACCCCGTGTCTTGCCTCCCGGGCTTCAGATCGCCAGCCCTTTGAATTGGCTGCGGTAAAGATGCTCGTAGAACCCTTTGCGGGCCAGCAGCTCGTCGTGCGTCCCCTCCTCGACGACAGCGCCTTGGTCGATGACCACGACCTTGTCCGCGTCGCGAATGGTACTCAGGCGATGGGCGATGACGAAGCTCGTCCGGCCCCGCATCAGCGTCAGCAGGGCTTTCTGGATCCGGGCCTCGGTGCGGGTGTCGACGCTGCTGGTGGCTTCGTCGAGGATCAGGATGGCCGGATCGGCCAGGATGGCCCGGGCGATGGCCAGGAGCTGGCGCTGGCCCTGGCTGATGTTGCCGGCCCGCTCGGATAAATCAGTTTGATAGCCTTGCGGCAGCCGGAGGATGAAGTGATCCGCCTCGGCCGTCCGAGCCGCCCGGATGCACTCCTCGTCCGTCGCCCCGCGCCGGCCGTAGCGGATGTTTTCCATGACCGTATCGGCGAACAGGAAGGTGTCCTGCAGGACCAGCCCCAACAGGCGTCGCAAGTCCGCCTTGGGCATCTCGCGGATGTCCCGGCCGTCGATGGTCACCCGGCCCCGGTCAATCTCATAGAACCGGGTCAGCAGATTGATGATCGTCGTCTTGCCGGCGCCCGTCGGGCCGACCAAGGCGATGGTCTGCCCGGGAAGGGCCTCCAACGACATGTCCCGGATGACGGGCGCGCCGGGCCGGTAGGAAAAATCCACGTGCTCGAAGCGGACATGTCCCCGCGTCTCCGCCGGAGGAGCGGAGTTCGCGGCCGCATCCGGCTCCGGCGGGGAGTCGATGATCTCGAAGACGCGCTCGGCCCCGGCCAGGGCCGCCTGGATGGAATTGTACATGTTGGCCAGCTGGCGCAGGGGATTGATGAAATTCTGCCCGTAGGCGATGAAGGTCGCGATGATCCCGACGGAGACCAGCCCGCGCAAGGCCAGTCCGCCGCCCAAGCCGGCCAGGACGATGACGAAAAAATTGCCCAGCACGTTCGTCAGCGGCATCAGCAGAAGAGCGTAGGAATTGGCCGCGACTCCGGCTTTATAAACGGCCTGATTGCGCGTCTCGAATTCGGCCCGGACAGAGTCTTGGCGTCGAAAGGCGCTGATGACCTTGAGCCCGCTGATCGATTCTTCCGCCAAGCCGTTGAGATCGCCCAAAACCTTCTGCAGCTCGCGGAACCCCTTGCGGGTGTAGCGGGCCACGAACTGGGCGAACCAGGCCATGATCGGCACGACCAGGAGCGAGGCGAGCGCCAGGCCGGCGTTCAGGATGAACATGACCGTCAAGATGCCGCCCATGGACAGGACGCTGGCCAGCAGCGAAGTGATGTTCTGGGAGACGGCCTGATTGATGGCGTCGATGTCGTTGGTCAGGCGGCTCATCAGCTCGCCGGCCGGGCTGCGATCAAAAAAGGCCAGGGGCAGGCTCTGCAGGCGTTGGAAGAGGTCCTGCCGGAGATTCCGCAAGGATTTCTGCGAAACACCGGCCATGATCCAGCCGGCCCAAGCCTGGAACAGATTGTTCAGGATATAGACCGCCAGCATGGCCAGGGCGATGGTCGTCAGGCCGTCGGCGCGCTTGGGGGCGATGAACCGATCGATGGCCAGGCCGGTCAGATAAGGCCCGGCCAAGCCCAGGGCGGTATAGGCCAAAACCAGGACCAGGACGAGAGAGAGGACCAGCTTGAACGGCGCCAAGTAGAAGAGCAGCCGGGTCAACGCCCGTCGGGGCCGACGGGCTTTCTCGATCCGTCCGACGGCGCCGTGGCGGGGCGTCTGCAGGACGGCGCGCACGCCGGGGCCGGCGGGGCGGCTCATGGACGGACCCTCCCGTCCAGTCCCCCTCCGCCCCGGTCCGGGGAGCCGTCGGGCAGCGCCTCCCCGCCCAGCTGGGATTCGTAGATCTCCCGGTAGATCGGGGAGGACCGGATGAGCTCGGCGTGGCGTCCTGAGGCGACGACGCGTCCCTTATCCAGAACGACGATCCGATCGGCATTGAGAACGGTGCTGATGCGTTGGGCCACGACAAACGCGATCCGCGAAGGGTCGTCCGCCGCCAGGCTCGCCTGGATCCGGGTCTCCGTTTCGATATCGACGGCGCTGGTGCTGTCGTCCAGGATCAGAATGCAGGGCTTGAGAAGAAGGGCCCGGGCCATGGCCAGCCTTTGCTTCTGCCCGCCCGACAGATTGGCGCCCCGGGCCTCGACGCGGCTGTCGTAGCCCTGGGGCATGGCCAGGATGAAATCGTGGGCCTGGGCGGTCTTGGCCGCGGCCACGACATCCGCATCCTCGGCCTCTGGGCGACCGTAACGGATGTTGTCGCGGACCGTGCCGGAAAAAAGGACCGTGTCTTGAGGAACGATGCCGATAGTCCCCAGCAGGGATGCCTGGCGCAGCCCCCGGACGTCTGCGCCGGCAACGCGGACGCTTCCCGCCGTGACGTCATAGAACCGGGGCACAAGCTGGACCAGGCTCGATTTGCCCGATCCGGTCGCTCCCAGAATGGCCACGGTCCGCCCCGCCGACACGGTCAGGTCGACATCCTCCAGGACCGGGGCTTGGCTTCCGGTCCGGTAGTGGAACGCGACATGTTCGAAATCGACGGCGGTGGGGGCTTCCCTCGACACGTCCGCTGCATCGGGGGCGTCCCGGACTTCCGGGACGACGTCCAGAACCTCCCGCACGCGCTTGGCCGAAGCCAGGCCGGCGGCCCAGACGTTCGACAGCATCGTCATCATGATCAGCGGCGTCATGGTCGTCAGCAGGTAGTTGGTAAAGGCCACGATCTGGCCGATGGACATGCGGCCGGCGATGGCCTGGCGGCCGCCGACGCCGATCACCAGAACCATGCCGGCGTTGACGCAAACCGTCAGGGTCGGGGACAGGATGGACATGAACCGCAGCGCCCTGATCGAACGGCCGGTCACCGCTTCGTTGGCCGCGCCGAAACGGGCGCTTTCATAGCCGGCTCGGACAAAGGCCTTGACCAGGCGGGCGCCTGCGATGTTCTCCTGCAGAACGACGTTGAGCCGGTCCAGCTTCTGCTGGACGGTCCGGAACAACGGCTCCATCTTCAGCGCGAACAGAATCAGGATCGCCGAGGTCAGGCCTAGAAGCGGCAGCATGGTCAACGCCAGGCTTGGGCTGGTCCGGATCATCAGGATGAGGCTCCCGACCATCAGCAGCGGGGCCCGCGTTCCGATGCGCAGCGAGACTTGGGTCAAGCGCTGCAGCGCGGACGTGTCGCTGGTCAGGCGGACCATGAGACGGCCCGTCCTCATCCGATCCAAGTCGCCGTAGGAGAAACCCTGGATCTTCCGGAAAAGCGCCAAGCGCAAGTCGCGGGCGACCCCCTCGCCGACCTGCACCGACAGGATGTTGTTGAGGATGGCGACGAGCGCGCTCACGGCCGATATGCCGAGCATCAGCAGGGCCGTCCGGAGGACGACGCCGGAATCATGGCGGGCGATCCCTTGATCGATGATCTTCTGGACGAGACGGGGAATCGCCAAATCCATGACGACGAGCGCGGCCAGGCCCGCCAAAGCGACCGCGGCCCGTTTCCAATAGGGACGAACGAACGAAAAGAGCGAGAAGAGTGGGCTCATGGGTCGGGGGCCAAGGCAGCCAATATAGCGCCGACCGTTCCCTTATTCAACCTTTGTCTTGTAATTGAGGATTCCGTCCTTCTTGGCAAAACAAGAACCGGCCCAGAAGCCGCTCCGGAGGCCGATTTTTCGGGTTTCGGCCTGGAAACGAGGATTCTCCTGAGGTTGGGACTTGGCATGTTTCTTGAATAATCTCCACGCGTGGCAAGCTATTCGAATGATCCATCGAGGGAGGGACCTATGAACGAGGAATGTCCTTTTTGCTGGAGCCGGAACGTCAAACAGGTGGGGGCTCATCCAGTCTATCGGGGAGCGGACAACCGCTCTCGGCTCATGGAGTGCGGCGACTGCGAGAAGTGGTATTGGGCCGACCGCCAGCAGGAAGCCGGCGCGCTATTCCTGCACTGCCGGACCACCATGCTCCATCCTCAGCGCTGTTACGAGGAGGTTCGGGAGATCCAGCAGGCGGCCGGGACCGGCTTCCCCAGGCGGCGCTTAGCCGAATTCAATCATCTCTGCGCCGAATGCCCCCATGGCTGTTTTCGGCCGAGCTTGGAGACCCCGTCGCGTCGAAAAAGCTCCGCCGTCCGGGCGTTCTAACCAGCCGTTCAACTATCCCAAAAGGAGAAGCGCCCATGAATATCGTCAAATGGGAGCCGTTCAGCGAGCTCACGACGTTCCGGGAAAGATTGGGCCGGGTACTCGATGAATCGCTCACCGACGGCCAAGCGCCGAATGAAACGCCCGGGCCGGGCGAGCCCGGCTCAACGGACAAGCCCGCCGGCGGAGCGCAGATTCAGAAGTCTTGAATAATTGACCATCATCGGCTTCCCGCGCTGGCGGGGACGGAAAGGATGCTCCAATGGCCGATCTTAAGGAATTGATTCAAAGCGCGGATTGGCGAAGGGAAAAACACGTCCCGGTCATTGAATTCCCGACCAAGGCGGTGAAAGGCGAAATCGTCCAGGTCAAGGTGTCGATCGGGAAGGAGATCACCCACCCCAACAAGACCGAGCACCACATCAGCCGGATCGACATCTATTTCCTTCCGGTCGGCGAGAAGTTCGCCCACCAGATCGGAACGGCGGAGTTCAGCGCGCACGGGGCCTCCACCCAGGGGCCGGATACCAGCACGATCTACACCCACCACGAGGTCGTGATGAGCTTCAAAACGGACAAGCCGGGGACTCTCTTCGCCACCAGCCTGTGCAACATCCACGGGCTGTGGCAGAATTCCCAGCCCCTGGAGCTTGAAACGACCTACGCCGCCCTCCCCTCGCCGCTCGTCTAATGGTTCGCCCGCAAGGCGCCGTCGATCGCCCGGGCGATCTCCTGCATCGAGAAGGGCTTCATCAGGAAGCCGGCAAAACCCAGGGCCTTGGCCTTGTCCTCGTCGACGGAGTCGCTGAATCCGGTGCATAAAATGATCGGCAGGTCCGGACAGAGGCGCCAAAGCTCCCGGGACAAGCTTTCGCCCGTCAGGGACGGCATGGTCTGATCGGTGATCGCCAGGTCGAAGGCGTCGGGACCGCGCCGGAACGCCTCGAGCGCTTTCCCGGCGTCGGATTCGGCCGTCACTTGATACCCCAACCGCTCGAGCATCGGAACCACGCTCCGGCCCAGAATCTCCTCGTCGTCGATGAACAGAATCCGGCCCCGCCCGACCGCGGGGATCGACGGAGCTTCCGGAAGGGCTTCCACCCGGCCCTCGATCCGCGGCAAAAAGACTTCGAAGTCAGACCCCTTCCCGACCTCGCTGCGGACGACGATCGCCCCGCCCAGCCCGTTGACGATGCCGTGGACGACCGGCAGCCCCATGCCGCTGCCTTCGCCGGGGCCCTTGGTCGTGAAAAACGGGTCAAAGATCCTGGCCTTGACGGCGGGCGTCATGCCGCAGCCCGAATCGCTCACTACGAGCCGTAAGTACGGCCCGGGCCGGATGTCCGGATTCCGGGCCTCCAGATCCGGCCCCGCCTCGATGGCCGTGAGTCGGACGTCCAAGATCCCGCCCTTCTCCCGCATGGCATAGGCGGCATTGCTGCAAAGGTTCATCAGGATCTGATGGATTTGGGTCGCATCCGCCAACACCGTGAAGGCCTCGTCCGCGATCCCGTCGACGATCTCTATGTTTTTGGGAATGGATGCCCGCAGGAGCCTCAGTCCTTCCTTGAAGATGGCGCTGACCTTAACGGGATTCTTCTCGGGTTCCTTGCGGCGCGAAAAAGCGATGATCTGCTTAACCAGGTCTTTGCCCCGGTTGGCCGCTTCGAGGACCATCTTCAATTGCCCGGAGACGGCGCCCGCCTCTGAAACATCCGCCAACGACATCTCGGTGTTGATCAGGATGGGCATCAGGATGTTGTTGAAATCGTGGGCGATCCCGCCGGCCAAAGTGCCCAGGGCTTCCATCTTCTGCCCTTGCCGGAGATGTTCCTGGATCCGGACCTCTTCCGTCACGTCGCGTTCGACCGCCACAAAATTTTTCGCCTTCCCGGCCTCATCCAGCATCGGCGAGAAGATGACGTCCAGCTCGTAGGAGAGGCCGTCTTTCTTCCGACGGATCATGTGCCCGTTCCAGCGCCCGCTTCGCTTGAGGGCGCCCTTGATCCGGTTCTCCAGGCCGTCCGTGTCGCCCGACATCCTCAGGATGTCGCCGTAGGTGCTGCGCAGGATATCGTCCGAGCGCAGGCCGCTGATCTTCTCGAAAGCGGGATTGACGTACAGGATCTCGAGGCCGGTGTCCATGATGACGATTCCCTCCGCGGCCTGCTCCAGGGCTTTAACCAGGCGGAGGCGCTCTTCCTCGGCCTTCTTCCGCTCGGTGATGTCCCGGGCGGCGGCGATGACGCCCTGGACCTCCCCGCTTTCGTTCCTGTACACGGTGGCATTATAGAGGACTTCGGTCACGCCTCCCGACGCGCTCCGGATGGCCAGCGGGTAGTCGCGAACGGCCCCCGCCGAGAACGCCCGCCGGTAGCCTTCCCGGGCTTTTTCGGGCTGGGTGAAATAATCCGAGAAGTCGCTCCCGATCAGGCTGCAGCGCGGCACCTCCGTCACCAGTTCGGTGGCCCGGTTGACGTCGGTGATCTTGCCTTCGGGGCTGATGGTCACCTGGGGGTCGAGGCTGGCTTCGATCAGGCTGCGGGTATACTGCGAGGAGGCTTTCAAAGCATGCTCAGCCTTCTTGCTCTCGGTGATGTCGATGTTGATCTTCAGGATTCCCGCCGGTCGACCCTGCGCATCCACTCGCAAGGCCCAGCGCCCGGCGGCCTCGAGAGGAACGCCGAAGCGACTGATCTGGGAGAATTCCCCGTCCCACCGGCCCTCCCGGACGATGGTTTCGGTGATCCGCTCGATCGGCTCCGGAAACCCGGATTTGAGGAAGAGGTGGGAGATTTGGCCCAGGGCCTCGGCCTTGGTCCAGCCATACATCATCTCCGCACCATGATTCCAGGACAGGATCGTGCCGTCGAGGGCGCAGTCGAAGATGGCGTCGTGGGCCAGGTCGAGGGCGGCCGCCTGGCTCCGAAGAGAGGCCTCGCGCTTCCGCTGTTCGGTGATGTCCTGATTGACAATAATGACCCCGGCCAGATCCCGAGCCCGGCTCCGGATCGGCATGGCCGAATTCAGGATGAACTTGCGGCTGCCGTCGAAGCATTCGATCTCGACTTCCTCGTTGAGGGTCGTTTCCCCATTGGCGATGGCCCGCGCGGCCGCCCATTCGTCCGGCTCAATCCGCTCGCCCGTATCCACCCTCCAAGCCCTGTACTCTCCGAACTGATCGGGACCCACGTACCTCGCGCCTCGCCAGATATCGAGGGCGGCCAGATTCCCTTGCCGGATCTTTCCGGACGGATCCGTGATCCAGACGCCCACCGGGAGAATTTCCAAGACCTCCCGCAGAAGCTCTTCGTTCTGCTTGATCTGATCCAGGGCCAAGGTCCGAGCGGTCACGTCGAGCAGCGAAAAGACAAGGAACTCCGCTTCGCCGGAAAGCCCGGGAATGACCGAGAGGATCCAATCCCAATAGGAGACGCCCCATTCGGGGTGATCCGGGAAAGAGAAGGGTTTGGCCTGAGCTTGATACGAGACATTGCTGGCCACGACCCGGCGAAAGATGGCTTCGTTTTCCGGATTCGGGTAGAACTCGAAATGATTATGCCCCAGGAACTCCGAGGGCTCTTTCTGACAAGCTTTGGCATAGGCGTCATTGACTTGAAGGAAATTGAAATCCTTGTCCAGGATGACCATGGGATTGATGCTGGTGGCGAAAAAGGCTTCGAGAATTCTCGATTTTTCGGACAAGGCCGTCTCGATGCGTTGTCGATCGCCGGCTTCCCGCTGCAGCTTCTCATTGGCTGCGGCCAGCTCAGCGGTCCTCTCCGCAACCTGTTTTTCCAGCTCCCGCCGGAAGCCGGACTCGCGCTCGCGGAGGGCTTCCGCGGCCTTGGCCTGGTCCGTGAAGTCGTAAGCGATTTCCTTGGCGCCCCAGATCCGGCCCTCCGCATCCCGCAGGGGGCTCTTGAGCGTCATGTACACCCGGCGATGACGGGCGGGATCGCCGAACTCGATCCGCTGATTGACGCTCTCGCCCGCCATCGACCGGGTCCATTCGCGGCGGGCGATCTCGCCCTGTTCCGGGATATCGGCGAAGAGATCGGCCAGGCGCATCCCGATGCGGAGATCTCGGCCGGTCAGCCGTTTGATCTCCTCCCGATAGGCGCGGTTGAAGAAAATATAATGGAACTCCAGGTCGAGGGCGGCAATGATGACGTCGAGCCCCTCGGTGACGGCATCCAGAAGATCGTTGCTCGGGAGCGAGCGCGATTCGAGTTGGCTCATGGCCTTGTCCTCTCGCTCCCCCATTGGCCGCCGGCGCCTATGCGGACGGGGGAATGCGGCGCTTTTTCAGGAGGGTGTAGAGACGGGAACGAGACAGGCCCGAGATCCGGGCCGCCTTCGAAATATCCCCCCCCGTGTTCTTCATGAGCCGATCGAGATATTCCCGCTCGATTCCGGCCAAGCCGGCCTCCCGGAATTCGTGCAACGGAACAAGCCCGCCGTCGGAGTCGGGAGAGACGACGGCTTCGCGGAGCGGCCCTTTCTTCCGACCGGCGGCGGCCGCAGCCAGACGGATGCGGATATGGTCCGGCAAATGGACCGGGAAAAGCATCGGCTCCTCCCCCGCGGTCACGACGGCTTTCTCGAGCGCTTGGACCAGCTCCCGGATGTTGCCCGGCCAGTCGTAGGCCGTCAAGCCTTCGAGGAAAGCCGAGGCCATGCCTTTCATCGCCACTCGGGATTGCTCGCAGGCCTTGGCGATATAGTGCAGGGCTAGGTCCTTGATATCGTCCCGGCAGGCCCGCAAAGGCGGCAGATCGATGACCAGCGTCCTCAGCCGGAAGAGGAGATCCTCGCGGAAAGCCCCTTTCCCGGCCATCCCCTCAAGGTTTCGATTCGTGGCGGCGACAAGGCGGAAATCGCTCTTGATCTCGCTGCCCCCCCCGACCGGGCGAAACCGCCGCTCCTGAAGCACGCGAAGAAACGCCTTTTGGACCGAGATCGAGAGCTCGCCGACTTCGTCCAGGAAAAGCGTTCCCCCATCGGCCTGTTTGACCAGCCCGTCCCGAGGCTTGTCCGCCCCGGTAAAGGCGCCGCGGAGATGGCCGAACAGCGTGCTCTCGACCAGCGTCTCGGGAAGCGCGGCGCAGTCGACCACGACAAAATTCTCGCGCGATCGCGAGCCGTTCCGGTGGATGGCGCGGGCGAAAAGCTCCTTCCCGGTTCCCGTCTCGCCCGAGATCAGGACATTGGACTCGCTCGAGGCGGCCTGGGCCAGCCCGTCGAAACAGGGCTTGAGCGGGGGGCTGTTGCCGATGATGCCGGCCAGATTCAGGGCCATCATCGGCGGAACGCTCTTCTTTTTTTCCCGATACTGGAGAGCGCGCTCGATCGTCAGCCGGATCTCTTGGGCCGTCAAAGGCTTCTGGACGTAATCCCAGGCCCCTTTTTTAATGGCCAGCTCCGCGCCGTCGGGGTCACCGAACCCGGTCATGATGATCACTTCGGGCGCAGCGGGGCTCTTGCGGATCTCGGGCAGGATGTCCAGGCCGGAGCCGTCCGGCATCCGGACGTCGCAGAAAGCGATGTCGAACGGGCGGGAAGCGATCTCGTCCGCAGCCTCCCGGACGGTCCGGGCCAGGCGGGCGTCGTGCCCCATCTTCCGAATGACCAAGGAAAGCGACTCACCGATCAGAGGATCATCGTCGACGATAAGGAGTCTGGCCATTTGGATGCCCTGTTTTTTTATTCCTCGTGTCCCCGGACCAGGGAGATAATATCCCAGCCGGAAAAACATTGTCAATTTCGAAGGGAACCGTTCCGCGGAGAGGGCGGCCCGGGATGCATCGGCAGAGAGGCGGCGGAATCGGCCGTTACTGGAAGGAGAAGGTCAGGGTAAACGACGGCGACCCGTGAACCGAACCGGCCGCGGGAAGGATGTGGTAGCGGCTGCGGTGATTGAGAACGACCATCCGGCTGATGACGCACCCGAGAACGCCGCCGACCACGCAATCCGAAAGCCAGTGCTTGCCCTCGGTGACTCGAGACAGGGCGACGCCCGTAGCCATCGTATAGGCCACGATGGGCACCCAGACGGTCTCCCGGTATTGCATGGCCAGGACCGTGGCCAGGCTGAACGCGGTGATCGAGTGCCCGCCGGGGAAGGAATCATACCGCCCATATTGCCCCGATCCGAATCTCTTGAAAAAGCCGACCGGTCCGGACCAGTGGTCCTCCCCATCGGCCCAGAGCGGGCGCTGCCGCCCGGCCAGCCCTTTGAGGATTGTGACCAGGGCCCCGCTCTCCAGCATGGCCATCGTCGCCAGCACGCCCGTCTCGAGGGCTTGATCGTTATTAGCCAGCCAGCCGACGCAGATAAAAGCGGCCGCAACGCCCCAAGCCCCGGAAGAGCCCATCTCCGTGATGACCGGGCTGACGGATCTGACCCAAGCGTGTTGGGTCCGATACTCCAAAATATCCCGGCGGATGGCTTCGTCGTTCCTGATGAGGAAAGCGGTCAGGACCGCAAGGCCCGTGATCGGCAGAATGTCTCTTGTCCGTATATGGAGGGGGTAGGTCCAAATTTCGCCGGCGTCTTTCAGGAAATCGCCGGACAGGGATTTGAGGGTGTGGCTTTCCGGTTCCTGCGGAATCGAGGGTGTGAAGGCCGAGGAGACGGGTCCAAAGGAGAGCGGCCGAGCGGTCGCCAACGAGTGAAGGGCGAGGGAAAAATCTCGAGCCGGACCGTCCGTCGGTTCAATGTCCCGCGGTCCCTGGGCCGTCAGGGAAAGCGGCAAAAACATCAATAAAAATAAAGCCGCGGCCCGGACTTGCTGTTTTTTCATCCCAACTCTTAAGAATAATTCTATCATATCCGGCACGGCCTAAGAAATCCGGGCCGGAATCGATTCTCTTCCCTGCGCTTGACAGGGCCGAATTACGGGGCATATGATCGATTTTCGTAATCGTCCCCAAGTCCTTGGAAAAGGAGCCGACCGATGAAGAAAACCCGAATTTCCGTCGCCGCCCTCGTCGCGATGACCTTGGCCGCCCTGGCTATCCTCCCCCTGCGGGCGACCAACGAGGTCATCAATTACGCCGACATCAACAAGATCAAGGCCGAAGGCCTGCAGCGCTCGCAGGTCATGGACCTCTCGAGCTGGCTGTCGGACGTATACGCCCCGCGCCTGACGGGCTCGCCGATGTACGCCAAGGCCGCCGATTGGGCCATCGCCAAGATGAAAGAATGGGGCCTGGCGAACGTCAAGGCCGAGCCCTGGCTCAACCGCAACGGGTTCGACCGCGGTTGGACGAACGACAAGTATTACATGGCCGTCACCTCGCCCGAGCCGTTCCCCATTCCGGGGACGCCGACCGGCTGGACGCCGGGCACGAACGGCCTCATCCACGGCGAAGCGGTGCTTGTGACCGCTGCGACGCCCGAGGAGCTGGCCGCCTATAAGGGCAAGCTCAAAGGCAAATGGGTCCTGACCCAGGCCGTCCCCGACGTCCCGGCCTATTGGACCGTGCTCTCGAAGCGCTTCACGAACGAGGAGCTGGCCGCCATGGAGCTCAACCCGGCGCCGGGACTCGAATTCGGTGTCACGCCTCCGGGCCAAAGAGCCGGAGCCCCCGTGGTCGCCGCCCCAGTCACACCCGCGCCCCAGGCCAAGCCGGCCGCGGCCCCTGCCGCCGTTCCGGCGGCGCCCGCCGTTCCCGCCGCGGGCCAGCGCGGAGGGTTCGGCGCGATGAACGCCCGCAACGAGTTCTTCCGGGCCGAGGGCGTCCTCGGCCTGCTGTCGACGACCCCCCGGGGCCATGGCATCTATACCATCGGCGGCAACCGGGCGGCCGATCCCGCGACGACCCTCCCGGCGGTCGTCATCCCGGCCGAACAATACGGCCGGATCGGACGGATGCTGGCCAAGAAGATCCCGGTGACAATCGAAGCCGACATCAAAAGCACCTACTATCCGAACCCGCAGGTCTTCAACGTGGTAGGCGAAATCCCGGGCACGGACAAGGCGGACGAGATCGTCATGCTTGGCGGCCACCTCGACACCTGGCACGCCGCCACGGGCGCGGCTGACGACGGTTGCGGCGTCACGGCCATGATGGAGGCGATGCGCATCCTCAAGGCGACCGGCGTCAAGCTGCGCCGCACCGTCCGGATCGGGCTGTGGGGCGCCGAGGAGCAGGGCCTGATCGGCTCGCGTGAATACGTGGCCGCCCACTTCGCCGCCCGGCAGGCGGCCGTACCGGCGGCGGGCGCGCCTCCCGCGGCCGTCAACGCACTTGTGACCTCCGGCCAGCGCGGCGGATTCGGCGGCCCCCAAGGCCCGCTGGAGTTCAAGCCGGAATACGACAAGCTCTCGGCCTATTACAACATCGACAACGGCACCGGCGCCATCCGGGGCATCTACCTCCAGGGCAACGACGCCGCGGGGCCGATCTTCCGCGAGTGGATCGAGGCGCTTCGCGGCCTGGGCGTGACGGCGGTCACGATTCGGAACACGAGCGGCACCGACCACCAGTCGTTCGACGGCGTGGGCCTGCCGGGCTTCCAGTTCATCCAGGATGAGACCGAGTACAACCCGATCATCCATCACACCAACCAGGACACGTATGAGCGCCTGCAGCCGAACGATATGATGAAGGACGCGACGATCGCCGCGGTGTTCGCCTACCTCACGGCGAACCGCGACGAGAAGATCCCGCGCAAGCCGTTGGCGGCCCAGGGCCAGAGAGGCCGGTAAGCCGGGCCGAGGACCACCTTGAAGATCTTGCGGGCCGGCCTGGCCGGAGCGGCCCTTATTCTGGGCGCATGCGCCGTGCGGATGATCCCGTTCGGGACGGGATCCCACATCGTCCCCGCCGCCGCCGCATCCTACCCCGATCATCGCCCGGCGGCGGGGTATCGTCTGGAGGCCCGGGACCAGGGCGTGGTCTTCCGTCACGGCGGCGGCCCGGACGGCTGCGATCGGCTGGGAGCCCGCGATATCTGGGCTTACGAGTGGGACGGGACCTACTATATGAACTACGACGGGGCGGGGGCGAAGGGCTGGCTGGCCTGTCTGGCCGTCAGCCGCGACCTCGTTCATTGGACGCCGCGCGGTCCGGTTCTGGATTTCGGCGCTCCCGGCGCGGACGATTCCGCTTCGGCTTCCTACGGCGTCACCTATTTCGACGGCGCGAAGTGGCACATGTTTTACCTGGGCACGCCCCACACTTCGCCGGCACCGGACCTGATTCCGAGCTTTCCCTATCTGACCATGAAAGCGCAGGGCGACTCCCCGGCCGGGCCCTGGATCAAGCGTCCGGACATCGTTCCCTTTCGGACATGGCCAGGAACATATTACCAAGACACCGCCAGCCCCGGGCATGTCGTCAAGTCCGGCGAGGAATTCCTGATGTTTTTCAGCGCCTCAATGAAGCGGACAATCGGAATCGCCCGAACGAGGAATCTTGACGGCCCCTGGACGATCGATCCGGAGCCCATCGTGCCGCCCGAGGAGCAAGTCGAGAACTCCTCGCTCTATTTCGAGCCGGCCAATCAAACCTGGTTTCTGTTCACCAACCACGTCGGGCTGGACGGCTTCGAGTACACCGACGCCGTCTGGGTCTATTGGACGAAGGACCTCGCCCGCTGGGACGCCCGACATAAGGCCGTCGTCCTGGATGGATCCAATTGCGCCTGGAGCCGTCGGTGCATCGGCCTGCCGTCGGTGCTCAAGGTGAAGGACCGGCTGGCCATCCTCTACGACGCGCCGGGCGGCGCGAGCCGCAGCCACATGGGACGGGACATCGGGCTGGCCTGGCTGGACCTGCCGCTCGTGCCCCCGGAGACCGAGACGCCCCTCTAATCCATCGCCACGCGGAAGCCCAGAACGTCGGCCTTGTGGGCCGGGACGTGAAGGCTGCGGAACGGCGCCCGTGCGGCCACGGCTTCCAGCAACCAGGAGCCGCCGCGCAGGATGTGATGCGGAGTCCCGGGAGTCGGAGTATCGGGCCCCTTGGGATTGATTTGAGTGTCTGCGGTGTAATCGCCGTACCAGTCCCAGCACCACTCGAAGGCGTTCCCCAGCATGTCGTAAAGCCCATAGCCGTTGGGCTGCTTCCCTCCGACATCGTGCGTCGTGCCGCCGGAGTTTCCGTTATACCAGGCGATCGAATTCAATTCCCCGTAGCGATCCCCCGTCGTCCCCGCCCGGCAGGCAAATTCCCACTCCGCTTCGGTCGGGAGCCGATAGCGCTTTCCCGTCGCTGCGTTGAGCTTTTCGATATAGGCCTGGCAATCGTCCCATTGCAGATTATCGACGGGGAGCCGATCCCCCCTGAAGACGGAGGGGTTCGTTCCCATGACCGAGAACCATTGCTCCTGGGTCACCTCGAATTTACCGATCTGGAAGCCGGAGACCGTCACTTGGTGCACGGGCTTTTCCTCGGGCAACGCCTCCTCCGAGTCTGAACCCATCAGAAACGTCCCTCCGGGGATGCGGACCAGGACGGGCTCCAGAATGGAGTTCAAGATCAGGGTCGCTTTGATTTCGGCCGTTTGTCCCTCCTGGACATCCACGGACTGCTCGTAATCCTTATAGCCGTCCAGAGCCAGCTTGATGGTTTGAGCCCCTACGGGTACGCCGTGGAGCGTCGTATTGGTCTTGAGTCCGGTATCGGCCCCGCCGCGATAGACCTTCGCCCCGGTCGGCGTGGATTCGATTTGGATATTCCCCGTCGGTCCGATCGGTCCGGCCGCCGGATTAGGATTCTTCTTTTTTTTAAAAATTAGGACCGCCGCAACGACGCCCACCACGGCCAGCCCGCCCACCAGCAGCCAGGGGAATTTTTTCTTCTGGATCACGGCTTCGGCCTTCGTTTTTCCCCCGATGGCGACGGGGGCGAAGGCGTCGGATCGATCGGCAAAGTCTCTTTTCGCTTGGGGAGGAGAGGCCCTTTTGCCCGGAGAAGCCGTCGGCCGCTCCGACTGGAGACCCAGCCGGGAGTCGGCGGAACCGAAGCCGAAAACATTCGAGGCCGCCAAGACGAAAACCAATATAACCGCGAGCGAACCTTTCGATCGCTTCATAAACCCATCCCGCGAGGCGAGAAATTCAAGTGACGGCATAACCTGCGCATTCGGCCCGCTAGGATAACGAATTTTCCCATAAAAGCGCTTAATCCGGACAGAAAAAAAACGCAGCCCGCCGGCGGATCAGGAGGAGCCGGCGGGATGGATCTTCCGACGCGACTCAACGGGAGCCTGTTCCGGGCCATCGGCGTCTCGTCGCGGCGGCCGCCCGCGACGGCATGTCCGCGTCGCCTCTAAACTGAGCCGTCGTTTTCGGGGAATGGGCGCCGCAGGACTCCGTCTCGTCCCCTTGAGCGGTGCCTGACGGATAGAACCCGAATTCCTGCAGAATCTTGAGCTTCGGAATCACGTTCTCTTCGGGCCGGTAGTGGAAAAAGCCGGGAAAGATATCGATGTTCTCTTTAATGAAGTCGAAGATCGGCCTGTGCCGATCCCCGATTTCCATCCGGGACCCGCGAAAAGTCTCATGTCCGGTGATCATATATTCCGGCAAGAGATCCGAGCAGAAGGTGAAACCTCGTTGATCCTTGTATTCATTATAAATGGCGGTCTGAGGCAGAAAACACAGCAGACTCGGCAGCACCCGGGCGCCCATCGCCCGGAAATTGATCATCTGAAACAGGGATTGATGGAAGTCCTCCATGGTCTCGAAGGGAAACCCCCAGACAAAAAACGTGTCGACCCGGGGGAAATGGCGGACGGCCTGCGAAATGACTTTGACGGCCTCATCGGGCGTAAATCCCTTTTTGGTTCGCTCGAGAATCTTCGCCGATCCCGACTCGATTCCGTATCGGATCTCGATGCATCCCGCGTCGGCCATCTCGGCCATCGTTTCTTCGTCCGTCAGATCCACCCGCCCGAAGGTCTTCCATTGGACGGGCAAACCGCTTTTTTTAAGCTCTCGGCAGAAATCCAGGACCCGTCTTTTTGAGGAGACGAAGAATTCGTCCTGGAACAAAAAGAGATCGGCCCCGGACTTCTCATGGACGAACCGCATCTCCTGAATGATATTTTCGGCGGAGCGTGAATAGCTGATCCGGTCCCATATCGGCGCCACCGAGCAGAAGGTGCATTCGTAGGGGCATCCTCGGGACGTCAAAATGCCGTAGCCGGCATATCTTTTCAGGTCGATCCGGTGAAAAGCGGGGAAGCGGATCGAGTCCAATTCCCGGATGCGCGGCGGACGGGGGTTGACGAGTATTTCGCCGTGGCGGCGATACGCGATGCCCGGAATGTTCGATAATTCCCTCTTCTGCCGCAGAGCGGCCACAAGCCCAGGCGCGCTGATCTCGCCTTCCCCCATAGCGATGACGTCGATCCAGGGGAAACGCTCCATGATCTGCCTCTCCACAGACTTGGGCCCCACGCCTCCGAGGATGATGGGCCGATCGGGATAACGCTCTTTCAGGCTTTGCAAGGCCAGAATCGCGAACGGCAGCAAATTCGTCATGACCGAAACGCCGATCATCGCGGCGGGTTCTTTGAAAAAATCGAGGATGGATTCCGGCCGGAACGGGTCCTCATAATCGCCCAGTTGGTAATCCCGGAAATCGACGGAGAGCCCCGCCTGTTCGAGCGCGGAGATCAAGTATAAAGGACCCAACGGGAGATGGATCTCTCTCTCAATATGGTCGAAATGCCTGATAAAAAGCATATTCATATTGACGAGGGTGATGTCTTTCATGGCCGGAAGAGCCTGAAAATGATCGCTTGCCGTCGGTCTATTTAGGGATGGCCTGATAAGCGGCCATCGCTTTCAGCAGGGGTTCCAATATCTCGAGTTCCTCCTTGGGCTGAACGACTCGGCCAAGCTCCGCTCCGTCCGGCGAGAGGAATAGGACGGACGGGAAAACCGTCATCTTGTATTGGACGGCGACTTTTTCATCAGTCACCCTCACCGGGATCAAGCGGTTTTTAGAGATCTCTCGGCGCAGATCCGGGCCGTTGAGCTCGCAGACCGCTTCCGAACGAAGCTCCGCCTCGGTCGGCAGATGTTGAATGGGATGCTCCCCGCGAGGCAGAAAGACGACCAGCAGCGGCCGGCTGTTTTTCTTGGCCTCCAGAAAAGCCCGCTCCAGCGTGTCGGTCCAGATCACGGCGGGCCTATCGAGAGAGATCCCCCTCGTCGCGGAGATCCCTTGGGTGGCCGGATATTGAGCGGCGTCGGCGGTGACGCCCAAGGCCGAGGCCGCGACGGCGGCGAGGGCGGCGGCCGTTTCGAAAAGAAAACCACGCCGCGGGATGTTCGGATTGTCCGTCCGGCCTTCGATCATGGCGATCAGCTGGCTCGCGGGGACGGACGAGAGGATCGCGGATTCCGAGTCGGACAGCTCGATCTGGAGCTCCTTCGCCGCCAGCGAGGGGTTCCGAACGACCGACGCCTTGATTCCGTCGTTCATGGAGGCGGAGATGATCAGCTTCTGGATTCCCGACGGCAGCCCCTTGATCATCGTTTCCTGGCGAGCGGGTCTCCCGCCGACGATCGTCTTGTCCGGACCCGGCGCTTCGCCGGCTCTGGCGAGCTTTTCCGCAGCGGGATTGTCGAGTCCGTTCTTTGGCTTGTTCATGGGGTCCCCTCCATCCAATTGATGATTCCGCGGGCGAGGATTTTTCTATGTTTTCAGTATACCACTTGGGGACAAAAAGAGGATAGAATCCATTCGTGGGGACGCCTTAAAAGAACCGCTCATACGGAGGAAAACATGCCCGAAACGCCGATCCTGACAGCCCTCTCCCTGCTTCTCGGGTTCATCATTCTCATCGCCATTTGCCGATTATTCCCCATCTATCATCTGCTCGTCGAGATCCGCGATATGCTCAAGAAGATCGCGGCGAAGGAATAGCCGCCCGTCACCGAAAAAAGTTTATCTCGATCCGCGGGCTGGGGACCATCTCTTTGATGAAAAACATCCCGTCCATGATGCGGGTCCAATCCGTGAGCATGGGCTTGTAGCCCAACGGGCGGCTGGAAAGCGGCTCTCGGAGCCAAGCGCCGTCGGCCCCGGAATTTCGAAAATCCAACCAGGCATATTCAAAGCCCGCGGAGAAAAACAGCTCTTCCAGACTGTCCGGAGCGGCCGGGCCCACTTCCCTGGACGTAGGCATCTGGACCGTTCCCCACCGGCCTCGATAGGCGGTGAATCCCAAGACGTAAACCTCGGGCCCCATCGCCTTGTCGATCCAGTCGCCCATCAAATTTTTAGGATCATTCTTGTTCACGGAGAACTGGCGGTAACGTATGATATGCGACGTCGCGGCCCAAACGATGATCTTGCGCGTCGGATAGGCCCGTTTGGCCAGCCAGATGAAGTTGTCGGCCATTTGCCGGTCCCTGAGATCGATCGCCCAATCCAAAACCGCGTCGTCCAACGACTCCGGCTGGACGCGCCAGCTCTGCTCCAGGTACGCGGCGCTGCTTTTAAGGAACTGCATCCAGAAGTCCCGCTCGAGCATCCCAGGCTCGTCGGTTGGGGGAAGCAAGCCGAGCGCCCGGCCTAGGGCCTGATGGGCGATCAGGACGGCAGCCTGATCCTCGGGCTTGATGTTCTTGAATTCGCTTCCGTTTCCTATGAAGTTCGGATTCTCAAGGACCAAGGCTAGGGCTTTCTTCACCCGGGCCGCCGCTTCAGCGGCTTCCGCAGCGCCCGGAGGCAATCCGGCTCCGGCCAGATAATTGCTCAGATCATCCAAAAGATGATCGCGGGAAGCGCTTCCGGTGAATTGCATATCGAAGCCGGCTAACGCCAGCGGATGGCTCGTCTTCGACTGCTCGGCGAGGTAGCTCCAAAGCGGCTGCGTCTGGCGGCTGGCGCTCCACTCCTCGAACAAACCCGAAGAGACGGCTTGGCGAGGGTCCTGTCCGGCCTGCAGGGCCGACCAAGCCCGGCGCAGGTCATAGAACCCGCTTTCGAAAGCGAGGACGTCGAAGCCCATCCGTTCATGAAGAAACTTGATCAGGCGGACCTTGGCCGCGAAAGTCGCGCCGTCGCCGTGAGTGGCCTCGCCCAGCATCACGATGCGCCGGCTACCGATCGCTTCACGCAGGGGTTCCAGGTCGGCGAAATTTCCGTCTTCGGCGTCGATCGAACGAACCGGAACGGCGTGTTTCTTCAAATAGGCGATACGGCCTTCTTTTGCCGCAGCCGCCTGGGCCGACCCGCCCAAATCCTTCTCGACCAAAGAGAACAAGCTCAAGGCCGCCAGCGAAACGGCCAGACCTCTGAATCGCGGCACGGCTTCCATCCTTTCGTTTCTATTACGAATCGACGGCCGAGCTTGTTGCATGGGGGCTATTTATTGGGCCTGATCAACATTGGCCGACGCGGGCCGAACGGCCCGGCCCGAATCGCGCAACTATCCGGAAACGCTCCGCCGACCGGCCGGCTGAAGCGAGGGGCCGATCACCTGGTACGCCCCCCGCCCCCCGTTCGGCGTCCGTTGTCGTGTCGGCCGCGGGCGCCGGGCGCCGGCGCGCCCCGCTTTGGTTCCGGTTTCGGGACGCTGCGCGCAGACCCCGGCGTCGGGCGAGCGGCTTGGCGTTCGGACTTCATTTTAGCGCGGGCCCTTTCCTCGGCTTTACGGCCGCGGATGGCCGCGATGCGCTCGGCCAGAGGAACCTCCAGGCGCGCCTCCGGTCGGGCGTTGTAATCGAAGTCGGGAACCGTGACGCGCGGCAGCCGCTTGCCGATCGACCGCTCGATCTGAGCCAGGTCGCCCTGTTCCTGCGGCGAGACAAAGGTGAAGGCGTCCCCGGTGGCCTCGGCGCGGGCGGTGCGGCCGACGCGATGGATGTAGTCGTCGGGCACCAGCGGTACGTCGAAGTTCACGACGTGTCCCAGCTCGACCACGTCGATGCCGCGGGCGGCGATGTCGGTGGCCACCAGAACGCGGTACTTCCCCGCCTTGAAGCCGGCCAGCGCCTCGGTCCGCTGCCCCTGCGAGCGGTTGCCGTGGATGCGCTCGGCCTTGATGCCGTGGCGAACCAGGAATTCGGACAGCCGGTTGGCGCGGTGCTTGGTCCGGGTGAAGACCAGGGCGTCGCGTATGTCGCCGCGCTCGAGGAGCGCGACCAACAGGGCCGCCTTGAGCTCCTGGGCGACCGGATACACCGCCTGGGTGATGCCCACGGCCGGCGCCGCGACGCGGTTGATGTTCACGGTGGCCGGGTTGCGGAGCATCTCGCGGGCCAGGATGCCGATAGGCGCAGGCATGGTGGCGCTGAAGAAAAGCGTCTGCCGACGGGCCGGCACATGGCGCAGAATGCGGCGGATATCCGGGAGAAAGCCCATGTCGAGCATGCGATCGGCCTCGTCCAGTACCAGATGCTCGAGCCCGCCGAGCTTCGCGTACGGCGACCGGAAGTGATCCAGGAGACGGCCGGGCGTGCCGATAATGACGTCCACACCGCTGCGGAAGGCGTGCTCCTGCGGCCCGATCGAGACGCCGCCGAAGACCGACGCGGCGCTGAGGGGCGTGTGAACCGCGAGGTCGTTGAGATCCTCGAGGATCTGCGCCGCCAGCTCGCGGGTCGGGGTGATGACCAAGGCGCGCGTTGTTCCGCGCGGCCGGTCGATGAGCTGGTGCAGGATCGGCAGCAGGAAGGCCGCGGTCTTGCCGCTGCCCGTGACGGCGCTGGCCAACACGTCGCGCCCCGCCAGCGCGGGCGGGATGGCGTCGGCCTGAATCGGGGTGGGGCGGGCGAAGCCGAGCTCCTTGAGCGCCTTGAGGAGGGTCGGATGGAGATGCAAGCTGCTGAAGGGCATGATCATTCCTTTGCTGGTCGGTGGGGGGACGGCGCGAAAACGGATGAGGAGCGTCGCGGACTCTCCCGCAATCCCTAACAAGAGTTTATCGCCACCCTCTCGCGGTGTCAATCGACTCGTCAAGCGGGGGCTTGGAAAGGGATGAAAAAAAATATCGGCGGCGTGACAAAGCCATGACATGGGTCCGTTTACCATATCCCTGAAAGAGGAAACGGTTCCTCGGACGAACGACCTTCAATCTAACGGGAGCGATCATTCAATGAAGACCACCACCCAGCCGAAACGTATTTTGTTGTCCGCTGTTTTCGGACCCTACGGTGTCGACGACGCCTACGGCCGGAAAGAAAACATCATGGAGCTCTTCCACAACCAGGTCACCAAAGCCCAGGGCATCGGCTCCTTTCGCTTTCATCACCGGTCGTTTGGGCTCTATTTCTTGGCCGCCAACATCGACGCGGACGTGACCGTCCTGGACTTTCCCTCCCGGCAGCGATTCATCCGCGAGATCAAGAAGGGCTACGACATCGTCGGCATCTCGTTCATCATGCCCAACTTCATCAAGGCCAAGGAAATGGCCCGCCTCGTCCGGCTCCATGCGCCGCAGGCCAAGATCGTCCTGGGCGGGCACGGCACGGCCATCGAAGGCATCGAAACGCTCATTGACTGCGACGAAGTCGCCAAGGGCGAGGGCATCCGCTGGCTGCGCACCTACCTGGGCCAGGACCCCGAGGCGCCCATCTACCACCCGACGCTGCGAAGCGCCCAGTATATGAGGATCTTCGGCGTGCCCTTGTTCGGGAAATCCGCCAGCCTCCTCGTCCCGGGCCTGGGCTGCGTCAACGGCTGCAAATTCTGCAGCACGTCCCATTTCTTCGGCCGCACCTACACTCCCTACTTAGCCACCGGCCAGGAGCTTTTCGAGACGGCCTGCCGCATCGCGGACGAGACGGGATCGGACGACTTCTTCGTCATGGACGAAAACTTCCTCAAGGATCGGACCCGGGCCATGGAATTGCTGCAAGAGATGGAAGCCCATCAGCGATTCTTCGACTTCTCCATCTTCTCCTCGGCCGAGGCCATTCAGGCCTTCGGCGTCGAGAACCTGGCCCGGCTGGGCGTCAAATTCCTGTGGCTGGGAGTCGAGACCAAGAATCAGGCGGAGAACTTCGAAAAGAATCGCGGGCTGGACCCCCAGCGGCTCATCCGGCAGTTGCGCGACCACGGCGTCTCGGTCCTGGCCTCGGGCATCCTGTGCATGGAGCACCACACGCCCGACAACATCCAGATCGACATCGATCACCTGGTCGGGATGGAGTCGGACCTCGTCCAGTTCATGCTGCTCATCCCCATCCCCGTCACCGAGCTCTACCGGGATCTGCAAAAGCGCGGCCTCCTGAAGATGGACCTCCCCTTCGAGGACTGGCACGGACAAAAGAGGCTCAACTTCAATCATCCCATGTTCCCCGGCGATGCGGCGGAGCACTGGATCAAGGCCGCTTTTCGGAAGGACTATGAGGAGAACTCGAGCTCCATGTATCGCCTCATCGAAACCTCTTTCCGCGGCGCCCGAACCCTGGCCGCCAAGAGCGAAACAGGCGAGTCGGATCCCTGGCTGGCCGCGCGCGCGGAACAACTGCGGAAGAGGACCCTCGATTACGCCCCCATTCTGGCGGCCATCGAACGGCACGCGGTCAACGAACGCGAACGACGGAGGGCTCTGGACCTGGAGCGAAAAATCGAGGTCGCTTTCGGGCCGCGAACGATCGTCGCCCGGTTGGGCCGGGCGGCCTCTATCCTTCTGGCCGCGGCCTGGAAGCTCCGGCTGCGGGTCGTCGGCGACGGCATTCAACCCCGGACCATCGTCACCCGGTATGCCGCCGCATCTAAGGCCAGGGCCGGACGGACGGCGGACATCGTCTCCCTCCGCCCGGCCGCCGGCGATTCCGAGGCTCCCCGGATGTCCGCGGCGGCCCGGATCTCGACGAACCTGTAGGCCCTTCTTGCTTCCGGGGCTCAATAGCAGTACAAGAAGGAGCGGCGCCTTTTTAGGCCGCGGACAGGTTCCATGGCCACACCGGTAACAGCCAAGCTCAAGCGCATCAACCGGCAGACCGCGATGACCGGCCCGCTGGTGACCCTTTCCGTGGGCGTCATCGTGCCGGTCTTCCTCTCGGCCTCGGCCGGCATTCTTCTGCTCATCCTCGGGAAATCCTCGGTCAGCCTCCTGTTCGGCATCCTGGTCGTCTGCTTCACGTCGGCCGCCATCGGCGCGGCGATCATCGTGGTGATCCTCCTGGGACGCCGGGCCCGCATCGCCCGCTTGCAAGCCGACCTGCTGGCCAACGTCTCGCACGAGCTGCGGACCCCCCTGGCCGCCGTCCGGATGTACGCCGAGTCGCTCTTGAGCGGCCTGCTCAAGGACGACCCGGTCCGGACCGAGGAGAGCCTGCACCTGATCCTTCAGCAGACCGAGTGGCTGGACGCGATGATCGATCGCGTTCTGACTTGGCGCATGGCCGCCCGGGACCGCGATGTCCTCAATATGGAGACGGCCTCCATCCGGCCGGCGCTCGAGGAAGCCGTGCTTCGCTTCACCCGGATGACCCCTCCGGCCGAAACCGAGTTGAGCGTCCAGATCGAGACGACCCTGCCCGTCCGGCACGACCGGCGGGCGATCGGAGAGATTGCTTTAAACCTTCTCGTCAACGCGTACAAGTACACCGGGCCGGACAAAAAGGTCCGGATCGAGGCACGGGATGAAGACGGGGGTGTGGCGATCGCCGTCCGGGATAACGGCATCGGCATCCCGCGGTCCGTCCAGAAGAAGATCTTCGATCCGTTCTACCGCGTGGATACCGGCCTGCGGAGCAAGGCGCCCGGGGCCGGATTGGGGCTGGCGATCGTTCAGCATTTGGTGAAAATACACGGGGGGAAGATTTTAGTGGAATCCGAGCCGGGCCGGGGCAGCCTTTTCACCATCCACCTGCCCGTCGCCCGGGAGGAAAGCCCCCCGCAATGAAGCCCCACGGAAAACGGCCCGCGGATTCGGGAACCGATACCGTTCTGGTGATCGAGGACGATCGGGCTCTGCGGCGCGGCCTGGCCATGAACTTCGAGCTGCGCGGCTTCCGCGTCCTGACCGCCGCCGACGGCGACGAGGGCATCAGGCTGGCCTTCGATTCCGGCCTGGATCTGATCGTCCTCGACATCATGCTGCCGGGATTCAGCGGCTTGGAGATCCTCTCCGAGCTGCGGGCCAAAGGCCGGGACGTCCCCATCCTGATCCTCTCGGCGCGAGGCACGACCGACAACAAGATCGAAGGGCTGGGGCTGGGAGCCGATGATTACCTGGCCAAGCCTTTCGCGCTTTCCGAGCTGTTCGCCCGTGTCGAAGCGCTGCTGCGGCGGCGGCGGGCGGCAAAGAGCAAAAATTCGCGGCTGGCATTCGACGATCTGATCATCGATCTGCCGGAACGCCGGGTGACGCTCCGGGGCCTGGAAATCGGGCTTTCGGCCAAGGAATTCGATTTGTTGGCCTTGCTGGCCGGATCCCCCGGCAAGGCCTTCCGGCGGGACGATATTCTCGATCGAGTCTGGGGCTTCGGGTTCGACGGCACCGCCCGCACCGTGGACAATTTCATCCTCAGCCTGCGGCAAAAAATCGAAACGAACCCCTCCCGGCCGGCCATCCTCAAGACCGTCCGCCAGGTCGGGTATAAATTCGCTCGCTAGAACGCCACCCCTTCCACTCTAAGCCAAGGTCGAAGAATCCCCTTTGCCTGACGTCAAAGACGCTTGAGCTCCCCCAAGGCCAGATCGTATTCGGGCCTCGTCTTGCTTCCATTGTCCCGGACCCATTGAAAATGGAGACGCGCGCCGGGGCGATCGGCGGCCAGCATTTGCACCTCACCGATATACGCGTGAGCTTCGGTCAGTTTGCCCTTATCGGTGGCCAAAGCGAGCAATTGTTCGGCGTTCAATTGGCCGGCCAGGAACCGCATGATCTTGGCCGGCCAGGCCTGGGCATCGACGTGCGTCAGCCGACCCTCCACAAACGCTTTAGCGGCCGCGATGCCCCCCGCTTTTCGCAG
Source organism: Candidatus Aminicenantes bacterium (assembly GCA_026393855.1). Classification (NCBI taxonomy): domain Bacteria; phylum Candidatus Aminicenantota; species Candidatus Aminicenantota bacterium. The sequence goes on along the minus strand of JAPKZJ010000072.1, from coordinate 10,253 downwards.
GCCCAAGTAGCCCAAAATGATCGCTGACGGAGCCTGGCTGTCTTTGAGCCCGCTCAGTTCGAGATATCGCGAGGCGTCCTGATAAGTCCCGGCGCCGTCATTCAAATAAATCTTGGCCCAGGCTCGCGACCGGTAGGCGTCCGCATATCGGGCGTCGAGATCGATGGCTTTGGTGTAATCGGCGACGGCGCCGGCCAGGTCCTTCTTGCCGTTTCGGGCGTCGCCGCGGCCGGCATAGGCCTTCGCATATTTCGGATTAATCTCGATCGCCCGGTTGAAATCAGCGACGGCGCCGTCCCAGTCGCTCTTGTCATAGCGAGCCAATCCGCGGCTGGAGTACGCGGCGGCGGAACGCGGGTTCAGCTCGATCGCCTGGCTGCCGTCGGCGATCGCGCCGTCAACGTCTCCCTTGGCGCGTCGCGCCTCGCCGCGGTTGTTGTAGGCCAGGGCATGTTTCGGATCGATCTCGATGGCCCGGCCGAAATCGGCGATGGCGGCATCGATCTCGCCTTTCACCCTTCTGATATGGCCGCGGCTGACGTACGCATCGGCGTCTTTCGGATCGAGCTCGATGGCCCGGTCGTAATCGGCGATCGCCCCGTCGAGATCGCCTCGCGCCTGCCGGGTATAGCCTCGGCCGTTGTAGCGATCGGGGTCTTTCGGGTCGATCTCGATGGATTTGTCGAAATCGGCCAGGGCCCCGTCCAAATCTCTTTTTTGATAGCGGGCCAGTCCTCGGTTGTAAAAGGCATTGGCGTGGTTCGGATCCAAGCCGATCGCACGGGTGAAATCGGCGATCGCTCCGTCCAGATCGCCCACCTCCAGCCGAGCCGCGCCGCGATAGTAGTAGGCGGCGACATACTTCGGATCCAGCTCGATGGCCCGGTTGTAGTCGGCGATGGCGCCGCCGAAATCGCCCTTGCCCTGCCTGGCGTTGCCGCGGTTGTTGTAGCCGAAGAAATTATTCGGATCGAGCTCGACGACGCGGCTGAAATCGGCGATGGCGGCGTCGAAGTCGCCCCGGCCCTGCTTGGCATTGCCGCGGTTGATATAGGCCAGGGTGTACTTCGGCTCGAACAGGATGGCCAGGTTGTAGTCGGCAAGGGCGCCGTCGAAGTCGCCCTTGCTTTGCCTGGCAAAGCCGCGGTTGTTGTAGGCCAGGGCATATTTCTGATCCAGCTCAATGGCCTTGGTGTAGTCGGCAAGGGCGCCGTCGAGATCGCCCTTTTCCTGCCGATCCACGCCGCGATTATAATAATCCTTGGCGGTCGTTTGCCCCAAAGCCGCGGGAACCGCGAGAGAACATATGACCAACAGTCCCAGAAGTGATCGTCTCATGGTGTTATCGCTCCTGATCCGCACCCGACCAGTATAACCTATTCCGAATTCGGCCCGCACCCTTGATGGAATTTTGATGCCTTGACCCGGGAAACAGGGAACCGGTCGGAGCCTCGCTCTTTCCATTCGCAGGGAGTACACTGAGGGAGGGCCGATGCCGATGAAGAACAGCTTCCCAGTCTTGTTTGGACTCCTGTCTCTGTCTGTCGTCGGCTTCGCCGCCGCCGCGCAGCCGCCGCAGCTGGTGGTCCAGACCGGTCACGCCGCCCGGGTCAATTCGATCGCCTTCAGTCCCGACAGCCGGGTGATTGCGAGCGGCAGCGACGACCTGACGATCAAGCTGTGGGACGCGGCGACGGGCAAGCAGCTGCGCTCCCTGGCCGGTCATACCGACGGGGTCAGATCCGTCGCCTTCAGCCCCGATGGGAAAGTCGTGGCCAGCGGCAGCGGGGATATTACGATCAAGATGTGGGACGCGGCGACGGGCCGGCAGCTGCGCTCTCTTAAGGCCGCGACTTCGATCGATTCGGTCATTTTCAGCCCCGACGGGAAGAGGCTGGCCAGTTGTGGAGCCCAAGCGGTCCAGCTGTGGGACGCCGCGACCGGCGCGCCGTTGCGCTCCTTCGGTGAGCCGACGGACTCGATCGGGTCGATGGCCTTCAGCCCCGACTGGAAAGTGATCGTCAGCGGAGACAACTACGACAGCTGGGTCAAGCTGTGGGACGTCGCGACCGGCAAGCCGCTGGGCACTCTTGAAGGCTATAGGAATGGAGCCGGATCGACCGTCGCCTTCAGCCCCGACGGGAAAGTGATTGCAAGCTACAACTCTGTCCTCAAAACGATCAAGCTGCGCGACGCGGCGACGGGGAAACAATTGCGCCTCATCGCCTCCGCGGTCGGGTCCATCGTTTTCAGTCCCGACGGGAAAGCTCTCGCCGGCGGAGGCTTCGTTGACGGGACCGTCAAGCTGTGGGACGCGGCGACAGGCGAGCCGCTTCGTTCTATGGCCGGCGATGCCTCTTTTGTGGCTTTAGCCGTGGCCTACAGCCCCGACGGGAAAGTGATCGCGGGCGGCGGCGAAGACGGAAGCATCCGGCTCTGGGACGCCGCAACCGGCCGCCGGCGTCTCTCCCTCACCCGACACGCCTGGGGGGTCAATTCGGTGGCTTCGAGTCCGGATGGGAGGGTCATGGCCGGCGGCAGCCAAGACGGGACCGTCAAGCTGTGGGACGCCGCGACCGGCAGCCGATTGCGCTCCCTTGAAGGTCACGGCTGGTGGGTCAGTTCCGTCGCCTTCAGCCCTGACGGGAAAATGATCGCCAGCGGAAGCGCCGACAAGACGATCAGGCTTTGGGACGCCGCAACCGGCGATCCGTTACGCTCGCTCACCGGCCATACGTACACGGTCTGGTCGGTCGCCTTCAGTCCCGACGGGAAAACGATCGCCAGCTGCAGCTTGGACGGCACGATCAGGCTGTGGGATATCGCGACCGGGAAACAGCTCTTCTCGGTCGAGGATCATTCCGACTCCATCGCCTTCCGTCCCGACGGGAAGACGCTCGTCAGTGGAGGCGGCGTCGACGATATCATCACGATATGGGACGCGGCGACGGGCCGTCCGCTTCGATTCCTTGAAGGGGACTCCTCTTGCGCGGGCGCAGCCGTCGCCTGCAGTCCCGACGGGAAAGTGATTGCCAGCGGCGGATACGACACGATCAAGCTGTGGGATGCCGCGACCGGACTGCCGCTGCGCCCCCTCGAGGGTCACGCCGGCCCGAATGTTAAATCGATCGCTTTCAGCCCCGACGGGAAAGTCATTGCCGGCGGCAGCTATGAGACGATCAAGCTGTGGGACGCCGCGACCGGCAAGCCGTTGCGCGCGCTCGCCGGCCATACCAATTGGATCAATTCAGTCGCCTTCAGCCCGGACGGAAAAGTGCTTCTGAGCGGCAGCGCCGACGCCACGATGAAGCTGTGGCGAACCGACGCCGACACGCCGCTGGCGACGCTCATCTCGCTCGATCAAGAGGATTGGGTCGTCGTCACGCCGGACAACCGCTTCGACACGAAGAGCCTCGAGAACATGGAAGGGCTGCATTGGGTGATGCCCGATGCTCCGTTTACGCCTCTGCCGCTTGAGATCTTCATGCGCGATTACTACGAGCCGCGCTTACTGCCTCGGCTTCTCAAGTGCAGCGAAACCATCGACTTCGAAAGGGAGTTCAAGCCCGTTCGCGACATCTCGACGCTCAATCGCGTTCAGCCTCCCGTGAAGATCGCCCGTGTGTCCGCTTCGGATGCCGAAGGCTATGTGAATGTCACCGTCGAAGTCGGCCCCGGCGAGGACCCCCCTCCGGGCAGCGGCCGGGAGAGCCTGGCCGCGACCGGGGTTTACGATGTGCGCCTGTTCCGTGACGGACAAATGGTCGGCGGATGGCCCCGTGACGGCGCGGAGAAGCTGCTGCAACGCGCGTCGGAAGACGTCCGGGCGACTGAAGCGCTGACTGGTGAAGAGCGGTTCTTGGAAGAACTGCATGATTGGCAACAGGCGACGGAAGTGAAACCGGGCCGCGCGGTCAAGACGGACCCGCGAACGGGAATGATGACGCTGCCGCCCTTGCGCGTGAAGCTGCCGCGAGAGAAAGACGTCTCGTCGATCGAGTTCAGCGCGTACGGATTCAATGAAGACCGGGTCAAGAGCCGGACCGCGAAATGGGCCTGGCCGGACGACGAGACGGCGAAGCTGCCGAAGGCGCAACCCGTCCAACCGCGGGCTTATATCATCGCGGTCGGCGTGAACGCTTACGAAAATCAAGATTTCGATCTGGAGTTCACGGCCGCTGATGCGCGGCGCGTCTCCGACGTGATTGGGGCGAGGCTCACGGCCACGGGCCGGTATGAAGCGGTCATTCCGGTCACCCTGATCTCGGATTATGAAACGAGAGAGAGCCGGAGAATCGTCACGGAGAAGCAAGCCACCAAGGACAAGTTCCACGCCGTGTTGAAGCTTCTTGCGGGACGAAAAGTCGATGGCCGGATGCTCACAGGGATCAAGAATGCGGACCGGCTGCGGCAAGCCACGCCCGATGATCTCGTGCTCATCATGTATTCGAGTCACGGCTACGCCGACCGGGCGGGCCGCTTCTACTTCATTCCCTACGACACCGGTCCGGGCACGGGCAAGGTCTTTACCGCTTCGGTCCGCCGGCACAGCATCTCGAGCGACGAGCTCTCCCTCTGGCTGCAAGACGTTGATGCGGGCGAGATGGTCTTGATCGTAGATGCCTGCCATTCCGCAGCCGCCATCGAAGGCGGCGATTTCAAGCCCGGCCCGATGGGAAGCCGTGGGCTGGGCCAGCTCTCCTACGACAAGGGCATGAAGATCCTGACGGCGACCCAAGCCGATAACGTGGCGCTGGAAAGCACCCTCATCAAACAAGGCTTGTTGACCTACGCGCTCGTCCGCGACGGCATCGAGGCGCGGCAAGCCGATTACAAGCCGAAGGATAGCGTTATCAACATCGGAGAATGGCTGTCTTACGGCGTCGATCGCGTGCCGAAGCTCTATGAAGAATTGCGGGCGGGAAAGATCCAGGACTTCGGAGTCAGCGCCGGGGGGCAGACAAAAATCGTTGTGGCGGGCTCCAGCGGAAAGAGCCGCGGGAAGGCTTTGGAAGAAGTGGCGGCGGAAGCCAAGGCGCAGCAGCCCTCCCTGTTTGATTTCACCCGCAGGCGTCGGGAAGTCGCCTTGGTCAAATAGGTTATATTTCCCAAGCGTCCTCATTCGATCATCGAGGTGTCCGGGCGGCCCCGAACGGCGCTACGGGGACGGCAGGGATTGCCGAAGGATGGTCATATTGAACGGAAATCAGCCCCGGGGAGGGAGAAAGCCTATGAACCGAATTGTCTTCCCTATCTAACAAGGAGAGATCCCGCTGTATCTCCTGAGCCATCCGGTTTTATGTCTGGTCGTCGGCGTTCCGGCCGGCGGCAAGTCATCCCTGGCCCGGGCCTTGGCCGGACAAATAGCGAATTCGGCGTACCTCTCGAAGGATTTGATTGAGACGCCCTTCACCGACTCGGAACGAGTCGCCGGCGACATCTACGCGATGATCCGGGGGCCCGCTTTCAGGATCTTGGTCGCTTTCGCGGATACTCAACTGGCCCTCGGCAAAATCCCGATCATCGACGCCCCCTTCTCCATCAATCACTGGAGAAACGACGCATACCGGGATTGGGTTCCGCCCTTCAAGACGGCGGCCGAAAAGCATCTAGCCAGGCTGGCCATCATCCGCTGCATTCCCCCAAGCGAAGAAATTTTAAAAGAGCGGATCGCAGACCGAATCCGACGAAACGAATCGAAATGGGACCAATGGAAGCTCGACCATTGGCCGGAATTCATGAAGCGGGAACCTTTTCGCTTCCCCATCGCCCACGACGACGTTATCGAATTCATCAGCGACGAACGCGCGGCGGAACGAACGAAAGACGTCCTCGTCCATTTCCTGAGGGCCGAAGAGATCACAGCCGGAGAATGGCCGCCCCGCTGACGGATGACGGCTATTCTTGGCGCTTCGGCAAGACCCCCAAACCACGCAAGGCATCAATTTCGGCATCGCCGTCATCCACCAACCGCTCCCAACCTTCCGGTCTGTAGCCCAAGCTTCGGGCGGCCGAAAGCAACAGGCTCTGCCCGGGCGCAGGCCGTTGCGGCTCGAGGGTATACGCGAAATCGCGATAGGCAGCGTCGGGATCGGTGATACTCCAGCCCATGTCCTGGAACAGCCGAATCGCATCATCCAAAAAGAGAGCGTTGATCAGATTGTGGTGGAGCAGAAGGATCTGCGGGATGTCGCGGCCGAAGAGGCGGCGCGACAGATCCCGGTAGGCTTCGGCCCGCTGGCGCAGGTGGGCCAAGTAAGCGGCGCGAAAAGGGGCGAGGCTCGCGTCGGGCCGCGCCTGCAGGGTCTCTTCGAGGGCGGCATTGAGCCGCCAGTCGGACGTATCCAGGCTGACATAGGCGTTGCGCAAGCCGTGCGCTTTCAGGAACGTCCGCATGCCGTCGCGCTTTTCGGGCGTATCGCCCTCCCGCAGGAAGGTGAAGCGGAACCACGGCCGATAGCCCGGCAGGGCACGGATCACGGAGTCGCAAGCCAAAATCTCGGCTTGATACATCGGCAGGCTTGTCTCCGCGGCGTTGAGATCGGGATGAGTCACGGTGTGGTTGGCGATGAACTGCCCGGCTTCGCCCCAGGCGCGCGCGAGAGCCAGCCCCTGCGGCCGGTCCGCTCCGCGGTTCAGCGTCACGAAGAGCGCCGCTTTGACGTGATGGCGCTTCAGCGCGTCGAGCATCGCCGCGTTGCGCGCCGCGGCGTCCAATCGCGGAGTCTCCCGCAGTTGAGGACCGTCGTCGAAGGTGAAGGCGACCGATTGGGCCCTCATGAAGCATGGAAGCAGGAGAAAAAGAACAGAGGATAAAACGGCGCTCCGCGGAGATTGACTCATCGATGCTATCGGCCTCCCGGTCAAGAAGCGATTCTAATCGGAGACCGCGAATATGACAAGCGAACGATATCGGCAAGGGCGCCGGCCCTCCTCCAAGGCAGCGCCGGGGAAGTGAAAGGCCCCGCGGATTATGCTAATATCCCGAGCCATGAGGATCATCGTTCCGATCAAACAGGTGCCGGAAACTACCGCGGTGAAGATGGACGAAGCCACGGGAACCATGATCCGCGAGGGGGTGGAGGGGATCATCAACCCCCTGGATCTGTATGCCATCGAGGCCGCCATCCTCCTGCGGGAGCAGTACGGAGGCGAGGTCATCGCCCTGTCCATGGGCCCGGCCAAGGCCGCGACCGCCCTGAAAGAAGCCATCGCCATGGGCATCGACCGGGCTGTCTTGCTGTCCCACAGGGCGTTTGCCGGCAGCGACACCTGGGCGACGAGCTTCGCCCTGGCGACGGCCATCCGGAAGATGGGCACCGACATCCCCGACGGAGACGATTATAGCTTCGACCTGATCCTGTGCGGAGAGAGGGCGACGGACGGGGATACCGGCCAGGTGGGGCCCGGGATCGCCTCCTTCTTGAACCTTCCCGTGGCTTCCTATGTCAGCAAGATCGAAGCGGTGGAGGGCCGGATCTGCCGGGTCCGGCGCTTGGTGGAAGAAGGGTACGAGATTCTCGAAGTCCGGATGCCAGCGGTTTTGACGGTGGTGAAAGAAGCGGCTAATCCGCGCCTGCCTACGCTCCGGGGAAAACAGAAGGCCAAGAAAGCGGACATCCCCATCTGGGGCCCGGACGAGCTCCAAATCCCGAGCGACAAGATCGGGCTCAAAGGCTCCCCCACCCGGGTAGTCAAGATATTCCATCCCAAGATCACCCGGCAGGGGCAGAAAATCCCGGCCGGCGACGAGCAGGCCATTTCGTCGGCCGTGGATCAGCTCATCCAATTTTTGCGGCAGAAGGACCTGGTGTAAGCGCCATGGAACACAGCGGAGTGTGGATCTTGGCCGAGCAGTCGGCCGGCCGGGTGCAGCGGATCAGCCATGAGCTGTTGACCCGGGGACGCCTGCTGTCCGATAAGCGAAGCACGGATCTGACCGCAGTGATTCTGGGCCATCGGATCAGCGCCGAAGACCTGGAAGAGCTGATCGAGCGCGGGGCGGACCGGGTCCTGGCCATGGAAGCCCCCGAGCTCGAGTATTTCCTGCCCGAGCCCTACGCCGCCTGCCTGGCTTGCCTCCTTCAGGAGCGGAAACCCGAAATCATGATCGCGGGCGCGACAACCACGGGCCGGACGCTCATGCCCTACGTCGCCGTCAAGGTCGGCGCCGGGTTGACGGCGGACTGCACGGTCCTGGATATTGAAGAAGAAACGGGAAACCTCCTCCAGACCCGGCCGGCTATCGGTGGAAACATCATGGCCACCATCAAGACCCCCGATCACCGGCCCCAGATGGCCACGGTCCGGTCCCGTTCGGCCCAACCAGCTCCCCGCCGGGCCGGGCGCCAGGGGGAGATCACCCGGCTTCCGGCGCCGACGCCGCTGCTGGCAAGCCGGGTGAAGCGCGTCGGCTTCAAAGCCGCCGCCGAAGAGCACGGGCTGGCGGATGCGGAAGTGATCGTCACCGTGGGCCGGGGGATCAAAAAGGGAGAAAATATCCGGATCGTGAACGGGCTTGTGGAGAAGTGGGATGCCGCCCTGGGCGCGACCCGGGACGTGGTCGACCGGGGCTGGCTGAGCTATCCTCACCAGATCGGCTTGAGCGGCAAGACGGTGACGCCCAAATTATACGTCGCCGTCGGCGTCTCGGGGTCCATCCAGCATCTGGCCGGGATGCAGACCTCGGAAACCATCGTGGCCGTGAATACCGATCCGGAGGCCCAGATCTTCCGAGTGGCCGATTTTGGGATCGTCGGCGACCTCTTTGAAGTCGTGCCGGCGCTGACCGCGAAGCTGCAGGAGCTGAAAGGGACGAAGTAGCCGCATTCCCGGACCGTTCGGGGCCCGCGGCAAGGCCGGAGGAACATGGATCATCAAAAACCCCGCTATAACCCTGTAACGCTGCGGGTGGTCGAGGAGCTTAAGAAGATCGTCGGGGATAGGTATGTGGTCTTTGGCGACCCGGAGAAGCTCGAAGCCTGCTCTCACGACGAAGTGGCGGATAAGGCATATGCGCACATGCCCGAGGCGCTGGTCCGCCCCGTCGCCGCCGGGGAAATCGCGGCGATCATGAAGCTGGCCAACCGGGAGAAGATCCCGGTGACGCCCCGCGGGGCGGGAAGCGGGCTCTCCGGGGGGGCGGTTCCCATCCATGGCGGGATCGTTCTTCTGACCGACCGCATGAACCGCATCCTGGAGATCGACCGGGACAATATGATGATCACCGTCGAACCCGGGGTGGTCACCAACGAGATCAACCAGGTCCTCAAAGAATACGGATTGTTCTATGCCGGCTATCCCATGAGCCTGGAAACGTGTTTTGTCGGAGGCAACGTGGCCGAAAACGCGGGCGGAGGCAAAGCCGTCAAATACGGCGTCACCGCTCGGTACGTGATGGGCCTTGAGGTCGTCACGCCCATCGGGGAAATCGTCCACCTAGGGGGCAAGCTGGTTAAAGACGTCACCGGCTACAACATGATCGGGCTGATGGTGGGAAGTGAGGGCACGCTGGGGATCTTCACCAAAGTCATTCTGAAACTGCTGCCGCTGCCCAAAGCCAGTGTCGACATCCTGGTCCTCTTCAAAACCCCGGAAGAGGCCATCGCTTCGGTTTCCCGGATTCTGGCCGGCGGAGCGACCCCCACGGCCATCGAGTTCATGGACCAGTCCGCCTTCACGACAGCCTGCCAGTATCTCAACGAGACCATCCCCTACCACCGGGCGGGGGCCATGCTGCTCATCACCGTGGATGGGATGGATGCGATCCAGGTGGAGCGGGAATACGAAGCGGTCGGGGAAGTCTGCCTGGCCGCCGGCGCAATCGAGGTGTATGTGGCCGACAATGCCACGACTTCGGAGCGGATTTGGAAGGTCCGCCGCAATATCGCCGAGGCCTTCAAAGTTTTTTCTCCCCACCAGAGTCTTGAGGACATCGTCGTCCCCACGGCCCAGATCGCCAAGATGGTGGAAGGGCTCATCGCCTTATCCAAAAAATGGGACTGCCCCATTCCCTGCTACGGTCACGCGGGCGACGGGAACCTCCATGCCACACCGGTGATGAACCCCGAGTGGACGCTCGAGGAATGGCGCGAAAAGATCCCTTTGATCCTGACGGAGATGTACAAGCTGACGAAGGACCTGGGAGGGACGATATCCGGCGAACACGGCATCGGCCATAAAAGAAAAGCATTCATGCGCCTGGTCGTGGACGAGCCCTACCTCGAGATGATTCGCTCGATCAAACGGGCCCT